>JAKLIU010000069.1 GCA_022709445.1 Spirochaetota bacterium
AGCCCGGTGGGCCCGTCGGGGATCACGGCGCGCCCGAAGGGGTCGCAGGCCAGGAAGGAGGCCTGGCGGTACGGCAGCTCGCGCCGGCCGATGGCCGTGCCCCCGACGGTGATCACGAAGAGCGTCTTGCTGTCGGCCACGAACCAGACCCGGCCCCCGGATACCACGGGACCGGTGGTGACCACCCCGCCCGCGGGAAACCGGAAGAGGACGGTCGCGCCGGTCTCCGCGGCCTGGGCGACGGCCGCGGCCGGGCGGAACGCGAGCAGGGCCAGGGCCAGCGCCGCGCGGAGGCGGGCGGCCGGGCGCTCAGCGCAGCCGGAAACGCGCATACGCCTCGACATGGGCGGTCTGCGGGTAGAAGTCGAATCCCGTGACCCGCTCCAGGTCGTATCCTGCCGCGCGGAGCTCTCCCGCGTCCCTGGCCAGTGAAACCGGTTCGCACGAAACGTAGCCTATGGATTCCGGCCGCGACGAGGCGAGCCATGCCCGCACCGCCGGCGCGAGGCCCGCGCGCGGGGGGTCCAGGAGGACATGGTCGAACCGTTGCCTGGCCTGGGCGCCGGCTGTCCACTCCTCCATGCTCGAGGCCGCGAAATCCGCCGGCTTGCCCACGTTGCCGAAGGCGTGGCTGACGGCCCGCGGGTCCTGCTCGACGCAGACCACCCGCTCGAAGCTGTCCTTGAGGAAGGCGCCGAAGAGGCCGACGCCGCAGTAGAGGTCCGCCACCCGCCGTCCAGACAACCCGGAGGTTACCTCGGGCACCAGGAGGGAGAGGGCCGCCAGGTTGCTCTGGAAAAAGCCCCCGATATGGAAGCGGATCGGACGGTCAAGCACCGTGACGCACAGCTCCCCGTCGGTCCCCTCCACCCAGGCCCGGCCTTCCGCACCGAAGGCCGTGATCCCGTCCGTGCCGGCCTTGCCTGGCTTGAGGGCCTTCCAAGTCGCGTCGCCGGACGCCGCGGACTCGAGCCAGGCCCGCAGGGGGTCGGCCAGTATGGGGCAGGTGGCCACGGCAAGGGTGCGGGAGGATCGCCTGAGCGAATAGCCGGGTCGGCCATCCGGGGTGAAGCGGAACCTGGCCCTGTTGCGGTAGCCGAAGGGCAGGGAGGGCACCATGGACAGCGGGACGCCTTCCAGCCCGCCCTGGCGCCTGAGGGCCTCGCGGATGATGCCTTCCCTGGCCGCCAGCTGGGCGGGGTAGCCCAGGTGCATCAGGTTGCAGCCGCCGCAGGTCCCGTAGGCGGCGCAGGCCGGTTCCACCCGCTCCGGGGACGGCCCGGGGACGGAAACCGGCTCGGCGCGGAGAAAATCCGGACGTACCTGCGTGACCCGGGCCGCCACCCGGTCGCCCGGTGCCGTGAAGGGCACGAAGACGGCTTTGCCCTCGTGGAAGGCCAGGCCGTCGCCGCCGGCGGAGATGCGTTCCATGGTGAGTTCGAGCGTGTCGCCGGGTTCCATGGCGGCCATGATAGCCCGGATCCGGCCTCCGGGCAACCGCGTGCGCGCCCGGGCGCGGCGGGTCTCAGCGCTTGAGCACCTTGACCATGTACAGGCGGATGTACTCCTCCAGCGAGGCGTGGTTACGGATCTTGAGCAGGTTGGGGGTGTCCGCCAGGTTGGACGCCATGGTGGTGATGCGGTCGGGGGTGAAGGCCGAGGGGCGCATGTTCCGCAGCGCGCCCCGCAGGTAGTCGCGCACCAGCGAGTTGATGTCCTCGGTCAGGTTGGCCTTGGCCGCCGGCTCGAGGAGGGTGTTCCACTTGTCGGCCAGGAGCTGGAGGTACTCGTCCGTGCGGTAGCCCTTGGGCAGGAAGGTCTTCTCCGCGGCGGCCGCCGCCGTGGCGAATTCCGCCGCCCGGGTGTTGCCCGGGGCCCTGGCCGGGGTATCGCCCGCGCTCTCCTCCCGGATGGCCGTCCTCAGCGCGGACTTCTTGTCCTGCTGGCGGCGCGACGCGCGCTTGAACAGGCTGATGAACCAGGACAGGACGGGCACCGTGTACCAGAACGGCAGGAGCATGCGCACGTCCGTGACCAGGCGCTTGCGGTTCAGGTCGAGGAGCAGGTCGGGAGGCGCCGTGCGGGAGCCCCCGAAACAGCGCTCGAGCGTGGAGTCGTCGCCTCGGCTGCCCCTGGTGGCGCTGAACACGGCGGGGGCAAGCTTGGCGTCCAGCACCGCGTACAGGATGGGCGATGCCCGGGCCAGCCTGGCCAGCAGGTCGGCCCTGAAGGAATCGTCGTCCTGCATCGCCGCGCAGGTGTCGAAGTCGTAGAGGAGGGCCTGCCAGTCGCGGGTGATCGCGGTCTTCACCAGGGGCCTGGCCTCGTGCAGGCTCTTGACGACGTAGGGCAGGAGCCGGTCGCGCGCGATGAGCAGGGTCCGCCCGGAACCCACCGGCACCACCATCAGGAAGGGCAACCCCGTCGCGTCGGCCTGCGTGGAGCGGACGTGGATCCACTCCTCCAGCTCCTCCCGGGTGTACTTTCCCAGGAGCGGCCGGCCCTGGCTGTCCCGGAAGTCCACGATGTCCTGGATGGAGAACAGGAAGGGCGGCTTGGCCAGCTGGGTCTCGAGGGTCTTGAAGGCCGCCTCGCGGTCCTGCTCCCGCTGGGCCCTGCCCTTGTAGTGGTTGTTGTACACGTCCACCAGGAACGCCGCCTGCCACGCGGCCATGTCGTCCGGGGTGGGGTCGCCCTTGCCGGCCAGGTCCTTCTTGATGGAGCTGGTCAGGTAGGCCCAGAACGGGTAGATGAAGTCGCTCTTGCCCTGCCGCATCTCCTCAATCATGTCGAAGGGCTTGATCAGGATGCCGGTGATGGAGTCCTTGAGGAGCAGTTCCTTGCCGTTGAAGGCGCTGGCAAGCCGCTGGTGGATGAAATCCTTGTTGGAGCCCTTGCGCAGGTAGTTGCGTATCTTGAGGATGGAGTACTCGAGCAGCTTGTCGGCCACGCTCACCGACAGGCAGACGAGGCTCTTGAGCCCCTCGGGGAAGACGACGCGGTACAGCAGGGCCGGCCGGTCGCCCTCGAAACCGATGAGGGAGGGCAGGTCGTTCTCCACGGAGATCTGCTGGATCCATTCGGCGGGTATGGACAGCTTGAGGGCCGACTCGTCGGGGAAGGGCACCTCCGGGTTTTCCTCGATGCGGCGGTATTCCTGGTACACCGGCTCCGTGAAGGCTTCCGGGAGGAAGATGCGGTCTATCTGGTTGCCCACGGTGAGTATGGATACGCGCTTCTCGCGGGCCAGCTGCATGAGCTTGGGCGCCAGGATGCCCTCCGGGTGGAGCGCCAGGTCGCGGTAGAAGGGAACGGTCTGGTCGTAGGACCTAGCCTGCCTCTGGATGGCCTGCGTGAAGACGCGATAGTCCACGACATTGATCTTGTTGCGGGTGGAGAAGGCCTTGAGGACCTGGTAGACGTCGATTCCGGGCGACATGCGGGACATTGTACGCTCCATGGGCCCCGAGGGCAAGAAAAAACGGCCGGTGCCCATTGGGCCACGGCCGTTTCCACGGTGACAGCAACGATCACTTGCGGGTCTTGTGTCGGTTCTTTCTCTTCTTCTTCTTCCGCTTGTGAGTCGCTATCTTCTTGAGCTTTCGCTTTCTTCCGCAAGGCACGATAACACTCCTTATGGACCGGGACCGGCGTGAGCCGGGCACGGTACGATCAGCTGACGAAGAGGCTTGCGCGATTATGCACGCGTCGCCCCGGGTAGTCAAGGGCCGGAGCGGCGAGCGATCGGGGCTTGCGTTCACGGGCGGGATGGACTATAAATTCAGCCAAGGCCGCCGGAGCGTGACGTTTCCTGAACGCGTCCGGGCATCAAACTGGAGCGGAGACCACCATGATCGCCAAGAGTGACATGCCCAACCTGAACGACAAGCGTCCCGAAGGCCTGAAGCCGGAGGGGACTCCCTACCGGGTCCTGATCGTCGACGACTCCATGTTCATCGCCAAGCAGCTGGGCCAGATCCTCACCTCCGAGGGCTTCGACGTGGTCGGGACCGCGGGCGACGGCCAGGCCGGGGTGGAAAAGTACAAGGAACTGGCCCCCAACATCGACCTGGTCACCATGGACATCACCATGCCCACCATGGACGGCGTGACCGCCCTGGAGAAGATCCTGGAGTACGACAAGGGAGCGGTGGTGGTGATGGTGAGCGCCCTGGGCAAGGAAGACATCGTCAAGAAGAGCCTGCTCCTGGGAGCCAAGAGCTACATCGTCAAGCCCCTGGACCGCAAGAAGGTCCTGGAGCGCATCCTTTCCATATTGAAGCACTGATCCGATGAGCATTTTCGAGATCCTCATGCTCCTGTGCTTCGGCGCGGCGTGGCCGTTCTCCATCCACAAGTCCTGGACTTCGCGGAAGACCGGCGGCAAGAGCGTCTTTTTCCTGTTCGTGGTGCTCCTGGGCTACGCGGCGGGCATACTCAACAAGCTGGTCTACGACCCGGACGCGGTGGTCTGGCTGTACGGCCTCAATTCCCTCATGGTAGGCGCGGACATAGCGCTGTACTTCCGGAACCGCACGCTGGAGCGGGCCGCGCGCTGACGGCCGGCCGGGGCGCCTGGGGTTCCCGGGAAACGAAAAAACCGCCCAAACGGGCGGTTTTTCTTGTCAGGGCGGGCGATGACGGCGGGTCAGACCGCCTTGACGAGCTTGTTGGCCTTCAGGCAGCGGGTGCAGATCTTGACGGTCAGGGTGGTGCCGCCGATCATGGTCTTCATGCTCAGGATGTTCGGGCGCCACACGCGGCGCGTCCGGTTCTTGGCATGGCTCACGGTGTTGCCGAAAATGGTGCCCTTGCCGCAGATATCGCATCGTCTGGACATATTTGTTCGTCTCCGTTTCCGTTGTTCTTCAGGAAGGCTCCGCGGGACAGGCGACGCGGAAGCGGGCCGCAGTATAGCCCGAACCCGTTCCGCGTGTAAAGTGGCCGGGAGGCCCGACGGGCGTCCTATCGGGCCCCGCCCATCAGTTTTTCAGCCATTTTCTTGTTCTTGACGGCTTTTTTCATCATCAGCCGGGATTTTTCGAACTTCTTGAGCAGCCTGGCCACCTCCGCCACGGAGGTTCCGGAGCCGCGGGCCACCCGGGAGCGCCTGGTCGGGCCGATGATCAGGTGGTTGGCGCGCTCTTTTTTGGTCATGGACAGGAGTATGGCCTCCTCGTGCTTCATGTCCTGGGCCTCGAACTGCTCGTCGCTCACCTGGCCGGCCAGGCCGGGCATCATGTCCACCAGGCTCTTGAGGGAGCCCATCTTGCGCACTTTGCGGATCTGGTCCAGGTAGTCCTGCAGGGTGAAGCTCTCGTCGGCCAGCTTGCGTTCCAGCTCGGCGGCTTCCTTCTCGTCGTAGGCCTCCTGGGCCTTCTCCACCAGGGAGACCACGTCGCCCATGCCCAGGATGCGGCTGGCCACGCGCTCGGGATGGAAGGGCTCCAGGCCCTCGGGACGCTCGGAGACGCCCACGAACTTGATGGGCTTGCCGGTCATGGACTTGAGCGACAGGGCGGCGCCGCCCCGGGCGTCGGAGTCGAACTTGGACAGGATGACGCCGCTCAGGCCGACGCGCTCGTCGAAGGTCTTGGCTATGTCCACGGCGGCCTGGCCGGTCATGGCGTCGGCCACCAGGAGCGACTCGTCGGGCTTGACCAGGTCGCGCATCCGCACCAGTTCGGCCATCATGGGCTCGTCCACCTGCATCCGGCCGGTGGTGTCCACGATCACCGTGTCGAACTGCTCCTTCCTGGCCCGGGCGATGGCGTCCCTGGCCGTGGCCAGCGGGTCCTTGCCGTCCCCGCGGTGGACCGGTACGCCGATCTGGGCGCCCAGCACGGCCAGCTGCTCGACCGCCGCCGGCCGCACCAGGTCGCAGGCCGCCAGGAGGACCCGCCTGCCCTTGTTCTTCAGGTGCAGGCCGAGCTTGGCGGCCGTGGTGGTCTTGCCCGAGCCCTGGAGGCCCAGGAGCAGTATGACGCTGACGGTGTCCGGGCCCTTGAGGGCCAGGTCCTGGCGGGTGTCGCCCAGGAGGGCTACCATGCGGTCGTGGATGATCTTGACGAACTGCTGGCCCGGGGAGACGGCGCGCAGGACCTTCTCGCCCTTGGCTTCCTCCACGGTGGCGTTGACGAAGCGGCGGACCACCCTGAGGTTCACGTCCGCCTCGAGCAGGGCCATCTTGATGCGGTCGACGGCCTCGTCGATGTTCTTCTCGCTGATGGAGGCCTTGCCGCCGATGGTGCGGACGATGTCGCCGAAGGTCTGCGTGATCTTCTCTAGCATTGGTACCGAATCCTCGCTGGCGGTGGTTGGGAGGGCAGAGTATCGCCCGTGCCGTCCGGGGGCGTCAAGCTCCGCGGGACCTGACCCTGCCCGGGCCGGGTTCAGGCCGCCGGTTCGCCCTTGAGGCCCACCGCCTCCGCCACGCCCCGGAGAGCCTCTATGGTTTCCGCGATGAGCGTCTCCAGGGGAACCCCCAGCATGGCGGCGCCTTTCTCTATCACGTCCCGCCGGACCCCGGCGGCGAAGGCCGCGGTGCCCCACTTTTTCTTGACGGACTTCACCTCGAGGTCCAGGACGCTCCTGGACGGCCGCACGTAGGCGCAGGCGGCGATGAAGCCGGTCAGCTCGTCCACCGCGAACAGGACCTTCTCCATGACGTGCACGGGTTCCACGTCCGAGCAGAGGCCCCAGCCGTGGCTCTCCACGGCGCGGATGAAGCCCTCGTCCCAGCCGGCGGCGGACAGGATGGGGCGCGCGTGCCTGAGGTGCTCGTCCGGGTGGCGCTGGTAGTCCACATCGTGCAGGAGGCCCACCAGGCCCCAGAATTCCGCATCCTCGCCGCGGGAGGCCGCGAAGCGGCGCATGGCGGCCTCCACCGACAGCGCGTGGCGGAAGAGCGATTCGTCGTCGTTGTGCCGGCGCCACAGGGCGATGGCGGCGTCTCTGTCTGGCATGGGTCCCTCCTGAGCCTGCTGCCGGCGCGGCGCGCCGGACGGATCGTCATGGTAACGCCGCCGGGCCCGGCCCGCAAGTGGTTCCCCGGCCGCGCGGAATTCCCCGGAATCGCTGGCGGAAGGCCGGGGCTTCGGATAGAATTGGGACGATGAAACGAACGTTTGCCGCTGCACTGTTCCTGGTCCTCGGCGCGCTCTCCGCGTTCGCGGACAAGCGCCTGAGCCAGTCGGAGCGCGACTGGCTGGCCGAGCGCAGCGAGGTGGTCTTCGTGGGACAGACCTCCTACCCGCCGTTCGAGTTCATCCACCCGCGCCGCGGCGAGTATTCGGGCATGGCCATAGAGCTGATACGCTGGATTGCCACGGAATACGGCTTCACGGCCATCTTCCGGCCCATGCCCTTCGCCTCAGCCCAGGAGGCGGTGCTCTCGGGCTCCGCCGACGCGCTGACCGGCATCTTCTGGAGCGAGGATCGGGAGAGGCGCTTCGATTTCACCGAAGAGGTCTTCTCCGTGCCCGCCTCGATCTTCGTGCGCAGCGAGCGTACCGACATCCTGGAGCTGTCCGGCCTGGCCGGCAAGCGCGTCGCGGTCCAGCGGGGCGACTACGCCATCGAGTACCTGGCCGTCCAGGGCATAGCGGTGGAGTTCCTGTACACCGACGATTTCCCGTCCGCCCTGGGCATGGTGGTCTCCGGCGAGGCGGACGCGCTCATAGGCGACGAGCAGATCGTCCTCTACTATATTTACGACGGCCGGCTCGGGGATGCCGTCAAGCGGCTCGCGCACGGGCTGTACGTGGGCTCCGACCGCATGGCCGTGGCCGAGGGGAACGGGCCGCTCCTCTCCATACTGCAGAAGGGCCTGGACCGGGCCCGCGCCACGGGCACCCTGGCCCGCATCTACGAGAAGTGGCTGGGCGTCGGCCTGGCCGGGCGGGAACCGGTCATGCAGCGCCTCTCCCTGCCCATCCTGGTCACCCTGGGCTGCCTCCTCCTGGTGGCGGCCGGGGTCATTGTCTGGAACCTGCAGCTCAACCGCGTGGTCAAGGCCAAGACAGCCGAGCTGTTCTCCCTCAACGTCGAGCTCAAGCGCTCCAACCAGAGCCTCACCATGGCCAACGCCCAGCTCCTGCGGGACATGGAAGACCGGGCCAGGATGGAGGAGGAGCGGCGGCGCCTGGAAGCGCGGATGGTCAAGACCCAGAACTACGAGAGCCTGGCGCTCATGGCGGGCGGGGTGGCGCACGATTTCAACAACCTGCTGACCGCCATCATAGGCGGGGTGGACGTGGCGCTCCTGTCCATCGATCCCGGATCCGAGGCCGTGGACTACCTCAAGGACACCATCGGCATAGCCAGGCAGGCGGGGGAGCTGGCCCGGCGCATGCTGGATTTCTCCGGGCGGACGGTGTTCAGCCGGGAGACCGTGGACCTGGCCAGGCTGCTGGGCGGCATGGCCAAGATCCTCGAGGCCGCCTCGCCGCACCGCGTCCCCCTCAGGTTCATCCTGCCGGATGCGCCGGTGTCCGTCCGGGGCGACCCGGTGCAGCTCAGGCAGATAGCGGCCAACCTGGCGGCCAACGCCGCCGAGGCGGTGGGCCCGGGCGGCGAGCCGGTGGAAATCCGGGTGGCGGAGGAAGACCTGGACGGGGCTGCGCTGTCGGCGACGAGGGCCGGCGCGGACCTGGAACCGGGCCGGTACGCGGTGCTGGAGGTGAGGGACAGGGGCTGCGGCATGGAT
>JAKLIU010000007.1 GCA_022709445.1 Spirochaetota bacterium
GGCGGCGGACTCCTGGTCGCCGGGGGGATGTCCTCGCTGGGCCGCGGGGAGTACTACGACAGTCCCCTGGATCCGGCCCTGCCGGTGGACACCGACATACGGAAGCGACTCCTGTTCACCCGGGCGCGGCTCCTGTTCATCGTGGACAGCTCCGGGTCCATGGGCCAGACCGTCGGGCAGTCGCCCAAGCAGCTGGCCGCCATGCGCGCCGTGGCGGCTGCCCTGGGCCAGCTCAACCCCCAGGATGAGGTGGGCATACTGTCCTTCGACTCGCAGCCCCACTGGGTCTGGCGCTTCGCCCCGGCCGCCGACGGCTCGGAGGCCATCGAGGCGCTCTCGTCCATGCCCGAGGGCGGGGGCACCGACCTGGCGGCCGGCGTGCTCGAGGCGCTCAGGGCCTTCGGGCCGCCGGGGCCGACCAAGCGGCACGCGATACTCATGAGCGACGGCCTGTCCTCGGACTTCGACCCGGTGGACCTGGCCGGCAGGCTCAAGGAGGCCGGCGTCACGCTGAGCGCCGTGGCCATAGGCGACGAGGTGAACGACGAAGTCATGCGGGAGCTGGCGGAGGGCTCGGGGGGCTACTACCACCGCGCCGAGCTGGACGCAGTGCCGCTGATAGCCAGCGAGGAGGCGGCCAGCCTGTCCCGAGACCTGGTGGTGGAGGGAACCATCCCCCTGTCCGTGGCGGATGGCTCGGACCTGGGCGCATCGATCGCAGCCGGCGCGCCGCCGGTCGGGGGCTACCTCCTGGTGCGTGCCCGTCCCACCGCCACGGTCCACCTGGAGGCGGCCAGGCTGCCGCGGAGCGGCGGCACGGACGGCGGGGCGGAAACGGGCGGAGTCGATCCGGTGCTGGTGGAGTGGCGCTACGGTTCCGGCAAGGCGGCGGTGTTCGCCTCGGATTCCGGCGGCCGCTGGCTGTCCTCATGGTCGGGCAGCGCGCAATACAATCGGCTCTGGGCCGCCTTGGTCCGCAGGCTCGAGCGGCCCTCCGCCAACGAGGGACTCTCCGCCAGGGCCTACGTGGAGGGTTCCTGGACCAGGGTGGTGGCGGAGGCCCGCGACGCTTCGGGCCGGCTGGTCGGGGGGCTCAGACTGTCCGGCCGGACCTCGGACGGGCTGCCCTTCGAGCTGGCGGAGACCGCGCCGGGGCTGTACGAGGGCAGGACGCCCGTGTCCGAGGGGCTGCGCACCTACCGGATAGCCGCCGAGGGCGAGTCTGGACCGCAGGCCGAGGCCTGGGCCTACGCCCACCCCGGGGCCGAATCGCCGGAACGCGGCAGGGACGACGAGACGCTCGCGCGCCTGGCGCGGGAATCGGGAGGGACCGTGCTGGATCCGGCCTCGCCCGCGCTGCCGGCCGCCTGGCCGGGTTTCCACAAGACGGGCACCCGGGCGGCCCTCACCGTCATCGCGCTGGCTGCCTTCCTCCTGGAGCTGTTCCGCCGGAGCGCCCTCAACGGACGCCTGGGCAGGGCCTCTGCGGCCATCAGGGCCTGGGGCAGGGAGCGCGGCGAGCGGGCGGAGGCCCTGGAGACGCCGCTGTCGCGCCAGGACCTGGAGTTCAGGCGGCGCGACGGCGGCTGAGGGACGGGCCTATTCGTTCCGGAAGGAGAGCCAGAGCGCGGCTGCCACCACCAGGTCGGTGGACAGGGTGAGCATCCACGACCAGAACGTGGGCCGGAACTCGATGCCGCCGGAGTCGAAGTCCAGGCCCTGGATGAACTGGGTCACGACGATGCGGATGACCCACAGCGCGAAGATGACCAGCAGCACCGTCGACGAGGTCTTGGACGGGATGCGCTTGACCGCGTCGAACAGCAGGAACGCCCCGCAGAGCAGCTCCAGCACGCCGAACACCACCTCCAGCGTGGTCCTGTCCTTGCTGAATCCGAATATCCCCTCGCCCGCCTGGGGAATGATGCCGCTGATGCCCAGCACCGTGAAGAACAGCCCGAGGGCCAGCATCATCAGGGCCATGCTGGAAAGCTTGGCGCTTCTCGCCTTTGCCATGTTCCGCTCCTTGAACGCAATTTCCATGCTCCGGCCGTGCGGCCGGGCTTCGGACTAAAGTCCGTGGACCAAAGTCCGCGGACCGATGTCCGCAGACCTCGGTCCGGGGACCGAAGTCAGAAGATACGCCCGCCCGCCCCGTTTGGGAAGCGCGACCCGCCGCGCTCAGCCGATGCGGGAACGGATGAAGCTCGCGGCCTGGGCGATGGCGTCCGCGGCTTCCTTCATCCAGGGGGCGAAGGTGTGCCAGACATGCCACATGCCGGGCCACACCGACAGCTCCGCCTGGACGCCGGCGGCCCGGGCCATGGCCTCCAGGCGGCGGGCGTCCGAGAGGAGGATCTCGTCGCCCCCGGCCTGCACCAGGAGTGGCGGGAGGCCGGACAGGTCGCCGTAGTACGGGGAGGCCCTCGGATCGCGGGGGTCGGCGCCGCCGAGGTAGCGCCGCACGTTCTCCATAGCGAAGCCGGCGTCCAGGAGAGCGTCCCCGCCGGCGCCGAAGGACTCGCCGGTGGCCAGGAGGTCGATCATGGGCGATATGCACACGGCGGCCGCGGGCAGGGGATCCCCTGAGTCCCTGGCCGCCATCAGCGTGGCCAGGACCAGGTTGCCGCCCGCCGAGTCGCCCGCCAGGGCCAGGCGCGAGGCGGGGATGCCCGAGGCCAGGAGTCCCCGGTAGGCCGCCAGGCAATCCTCAGGGGCCGCGGGAAAGGGGTGCTCGGGGGCCAGGCGGTAGTCGGCGGCGAAGGCGGCCAGGCCGGAATCCCGGCAGAGCTGCCCGACCAGGCGCCGGTGGCTGTCGTACCAGCCCAGGGTCCAGGCCCCGCCGTGCAGGTAGAGTATCGCCGCGTCCGGCGGGCAGTCCGGCGGCCTGATCCACTCGCCGCCCACCCCGCCCACGGTCCCGGGCGAACCTGCCACGCCCTTGGGCAGGACGGGGCCGGACTTGCCGGCTCCGGAGAAGGCCCTGAGGCGGCGGATGTCCTTGATGGAGCACATGCGCGCGGAAAGCGCGCGCGTCATGGCCCTGAAGACGGAACTACTTGTCATGGAACTCGGTCACGCCGCGCCAATCGGCGGGCGCCCCCTCCGCCGCCAGGCGCAGGCAGCGCTCGTGCATCATGCGTGCCGGCCGGTCGCCCGGTTCGGCATCGGCCAGGGCAGCGAAGCGCGGCGCGGCTTCCGCGAACCGCCCGCGCCGGTACTCCTCGAAGCCGCGTATGTACTCGGCGGCGCCGCCGAGCTTGCCGGCCCGCGCCGGGTCGCCCGCGCCAACCAGCTCGTAGAGCCGCACCTGCTCGGTCTTGCCCTTGACCCGCACCAGGTCCAGGAAGCGGTACGGGCGCCGCTGGCCGTCGAGGCCGTCCTTGACCGCCCCGCTCATCAGGGCGCGCACGCCGTAGTACTTGGTCAGGCTCTCCAGCCGGGAGGCCAGGTTCACCGCGTCCGAGAGCACGGTGCCCTCCCAGCGGCCCTCCTCGCCGATGATGCCCAGCATCAGTTCGCCCGAATGCATGCCTATGCCCGTGGCCACGGGGGGCAGGCCGTCCGCGGCGCGCTCGCGGTTCATGGTTTCCAGCTCGCCGATCATGGCCAGGGCCGTGGCCGCGGCATCGTCCGGCGAGTCGGGGAACAGGGCCATGATGGCGTCGCCTATGTACTTGTCCACGAAGCCTCCGTGCTCGCGGACCAGGGGGCCCATGCGCGAAAGGTAGCCGTTCACGAAGGCGAAGGTGGAGCCGGGATCCATGCCCTCGCTCATGGTGGTGAAGCCGACTATGTCGGAGAAGAGCACGGTCATGCGCCGCATGGCCTGGTCTCCAAGGGCCAGTTCCAGGATGCCTTCCTTGCCCAGCATCTCCAGGAGCCGCGCCGGCACGAAGCGCGAGTTGGCCTCCACCAGCGCCGTCGAGCGGGCTATGGCGGTCCCGATCCTGCCGGCCATGGCGTCGAAAGCCCGCGAGACCTCGCCCACCTCGTCCCCGTCGCGGCTGCGGATGCGCCAGGAGTAATCCCCCGCGGAGACGCGCTCGGCGCCGGTGCGCAGGTAGCGCAGCTTGCGCGACAGGGCGCGGGACAGCGGCACCATGACCAGCACCGAGGCCAGGGCTATGAGGGCTGCGGCCAGGGCCGTGCGCAGGCCCAGGGCCAGCGACGCTCCGTCGACTTCCGAGGCGTCCACCGTGGTCTCGAGCACCCAGTCCCTGGGGCCGTCCCCGCCGACCGCCTGGAGAGCGGAAAGGTACTCGCCCGTGGGGTCTTCGTAGCGGCGGTAGACCGGTGCGCCCGATTCGACCGCGTCCTCGAGGTACGGCGCCGAGCGCAGGTAGGGAGTGAAGGAGCCGGATTCGTCCAGGTAGGCCCAGATTCCACCGTCCCGCCCGTAGAGGTACATGCCCCAGTATCCCTCGTCCGGCAGGGATTCCATCGCGGCGGACATGGCCGCGGCAATGGCTCCCGCCTCCTGGTCGCCGCCTGCGGGCATCCCGGCGTCCAGTCCGGCGAGCCTGTCGGCCGGCAGGAAGGAAGCCGCCACGGCGTTGGCCCGCATGAGCCCCTTGCGCAGTTCCGCGACGGACACCGAGCGGGCCGAAAGGAAGGCTACCGTGCCCGAGGCCGCCGACGAGGCTCCCACCAGCAGGAGGAAGGCCAGGACCAGCTTGACCGAATAGCGCCGGGCGTGGATGAACAGGCCCGCGCAGCCCAGGACCAGGGCCAGGGCTGCGGATATGCCGGCCAGCAGGGCGGATACGCTGAACGCCGACCGGATGGCGGCCACCCGCGCGGAAGGAAGGGCGCGGCGCACCGACACGGCCGATCCGTCGGGCGACACCAGGATGATCGCGTCGTTGCCGGAATCGGACATGGCCATGCTGCCGTCGGGCCAGGCGTCGGACGACCAGAGCGTGGGCAGGCTGCCGTCCGACGGCTCCACCTCCACGATGCGCGGCGCGGCGACGCCGTCCGCCCCGGCCGCCGGTATCACGATCACCCGCGACATGCGGTCCACGACCGCCAGCTCGAGGCCGCCGGGGAAGAAGGGGTAGAGCGGGTGGCGCAGGTCCAGGCCGGAGGCGAGGATGACGGGTTCGGCGTCCGGCGAGGCCCGCCGCTCCGCGACGCCGTCCTCCCGGATCCCCACCAGGGAACCGTCGCTCCTGAACCGGAAGGACAGGTAGCCGCCCACGTCCCACCTGACGGGGCCGGCCGGCCCGGCCTCCCGGTCCCCGAGGTCGTGGAGGCTGTGGTCGACCAGGGACGGCTCGTCCTCGACCGGCCGCTCGTCGATGCCCAGCACCCCGTCCTTGAGGTCGAACACCATGCCCGGGGAGAGCCGCGACGCGAGGAACTCGACCCCGTGCAGGCTGCCGCCTTCCCTTGCCAGGGTGAACGCGCCGTCCGTTCGCAGGCGGGCGACGAGCATGCCGCCGCAGGGTTCCGGACCGAGCACGAGCACCGCCGACTCTCCCCCGCGGACGTCGAAGAAGCGCAGGAGCCTTCCCGTCGAGGACAGCACCAGGGAGCGCCTGCCCTGACGGTCGTTCACGGTGTATGAGCCGCCGGCGAGCGCGCCGACATGTGTCGGCCCGTCGAACTCGACGACGCCGGAGAACGACAGCCCGTCGATGAACGAAGGCCATCGCGCATGCAGGAGCGATGCGGCGGTTCCCGAGACCAGGGCGGCCGCGAGCGAGACCAGGGCCAACGCGAAGATGCGGCGCGCGCCGGTCCGGACGGGAGGATCCCGGGGCGATTCGTCGGACATGGTTCAATGATAGGCCCGGTCCCGGGCCTTGTCCAACGGAGCGCCGTTCAGTCCCCGGACAGGCGCGCTGCCCAGGCGGCCGCGGCGGCCAGGTCTCCCGCGTCCGGGTGGCCCATCTGGAAGATGGTGAACTTTCCCTTGCAGAAGAATCCCTCCGGCTCCACCGCTATGCCGCGCTTCTCCAGCAGCCTGCGCAGCTTGCCGGTCGTGTCGCTCTGCGCGAAGCCCGTGGTGAACACGGCGGCGCGCCTGACCCGGGCAGGATCCAGGGACTCGACGAAGGCCCGGACCTCGGGCGCCACGTCGTGGCCGCTGGTGGCGTAGGAGGCTGCGCCGAGGAAGAGGAGCCCGGCGGGCGCCGGCCCGGCCGACAGTGGGCGGGCCTCGGTGCCGGCTGCGGCGGCGATCGCGGCCGCTACCCGCTTGGTGTTGCCGGTCACGGAATGGTAGTACACGAGGGCGTTCATCGGGTCGCTCCCTGTTCCAGCGCGTCGGCTATGGCTTTGAGTATCGCCAGGCTCGAGTGGGTGGCCCCGGCCACCGCGTCCACGTCCACGGACTGGGCCGCCAGCACCCTGCCGATGACCGCCTCGCCGGGCTTGCCCTGGCCGTTGAAATGCTTGAGCAGGTCGATCGACTGGATCCTCCCGCCTTCCACCGCGACGCTCACCCGAACGCTGACCGGCAGGATGAAGGCACGGCCTTCCCATCGGCCATCGGCCACGGCCGAGAGCGCCGGAGCGTCGATCGATGCCTCGAGCCCGGCGTAGTCGACCTTGGCCAGGCGCGACAGCGCGGTCAGGAGGATGATAGCAGTAACGAACACGATGATCAGGGTCCGGGCCGGATGCTTGGTCTTCATCATTCTTTCCTTTGTTTTCAGGATCGGCCCCGAGTATACGTCCGGCCCGGGACCTTGTCACCGTTTTTTGTTGCGCGCCGCGCCCGCGGTGCTATGCTCTGCCCATGGAACAGTCGGGAACCAAGACCCTTAAGCGGCTCCGTTCATCGGCGGAGCCGCACGTGGCGTACCGCGCGGCCCTCTTGTCGGGCGCCCCCGCGGCCGAGGCGGGGACGCTGCGCTTGCGCATGCTGGCCGACCCGCGGGTGACCGCCCTGCTCGGGGCTCTGGCAGCCTGGCCGGAGCCCCTGATCGCCAGCCACAAGAGCCCCTCCCAGGCCTTCCATCACCTGGCCTTCCTGGCCGACCTGGGACTGCGCCTGGGCGACCCGGGCGTGGACGCCATCGTGGGGCGCGTGCTGGAACGCCGGGACGCCCACGGCATCCCCCTCCTGGGCGCGAAGATCTCGGAAGCCTACGGCGGGACCGGACAGCCGGTATCGGGCTGGGCGCTCTGCGACGCGCCGACCGTGCTGTACGCCCTGGCCAGGCTCGGGCACCGGGACGCCGCCACGGACGGGGCCGTGTCGTACCTGGCCTCGCTGTACGGGCCGGAAGGATGGGGCTGCCACGTATCCGAGTCCCTGGGTTCCTGGCGCGGGCCGGGCAGGAAGGACGATCCATGCCCATACGCCACGCTCATCATGGTCAAGCTCCTGGCGGAGCACGATCCCGACCGGTACCGCGAGCGGATGGAAGCCGGCGCACTGGTCCTCCTGGACCTGTGGGGACGCAGCCGCGACCGGCACCCGTACATCTTTTACATGGGCACGGATTTCAGGAAGCCCAAGCTGCCCTTCATCTGGTACGACATCCTGCACGCCGCCGAGGTCCTGTCCCGCGTGCCCGGCGTGCGGGCCGATCCGCGGTTCACGGACATGCTGGATACCCTGGAGGCGGCCGTCGCCGGAAGCGGCTTCGTGCCCTCGTCGGTCTACCAGCCGTTCAAGGCCTGGGATTTCGGGCAGAAGAAGGTTCGCTCGGAGTCGCTCGAGCTGGCGGTCCTGGAGATACTGCGGCGCTCGGGACGGTAGCGGGCTTCACGGGACGCGGTCCTTCGCCGCGGAAGGCGGCTCAGCGCCAGACCAGCTCCCCGCGGACGCAGGTCTCTCCGCCGCGGCGCAGTTCCAGGGCGTGGCGGACGAGCGCCGACCCGTCACCGGCGGCCAGCGGGGGCAGGGGAGCCCAGAACGCGCCCACCGTGTCGTTCTCCAGCACCTCCTGGGCGAACTCCACGCGCAGCTCAGCGATGCCGCCGCTTCCGCGAAGCCCCGAGGGCGGGGCGTCGCACAGCCATGCGATCAGGTGGGCGTTGTTCACGTGGCCGTTGTGGTCGATGTGGCGCGTCCGCGCTGTTTCTTTGAAGGACTCGGTCCACCCCGTCGCGGCCTTTTCCGCCGCGTAGCGCGGCGATTCGACGGCACGCGGCCGCTCGCAGCGGAGGTCCGGCGGCAGTATGCCCTCCGGCCTGAGCGGGCGGCGCGCCGCCAGGTCCACGATCAGGTATGCGTAGGAGGCGGCCGCCAGGAGAGCGCCATCCTCGTCCTCCATCATGAAGTCGCGCAGGGCGAAGAGCCGCTCGGTGGCGGCCGGCCAGGTGCGCACGGTCACCGTGCCGCCCTCCCGCGGTGAGCGGTAGACCCGCGTGTCCGTCCGCGAGAGCATCCAGGTGCGGCCGGAGGCGGCCATCGCGTCCTTCCCCAGGTCCAGGAGCTCGGCGTGCTCGCCCGCCGCTTCCTGCAGCATGTCCGCCAGGGCCAGGGTGCGGAGCGGTCCGCCGTAGCCGCAGTCGAAGCCGTGTACCTGGAATTTCAGTTCGAGCGCTGGAACCGACATCGCGTGCCTCCGTGACGCGGCCAGCCTAGCACGGCCCCGGCGGACGTTACCATGCCCGCCCTGAAACCCTCCGGTCCCGGCCGTGTCCATCAGTGCGAGCTGTACCGGAGCCTCGGAGCGGGGTATCATGACCGGGCGGCACGAAGCCGGGAATCGCGGTCAGGGGGAAGCATGCACGTAGCCATCACCGGGGGGACGGGTTTCATAGGCAGCCACGTCGTGGAGCGTCTGGCCGCCGACGGGCACGAGCTCTCCTGCCTGGTCCTGCCCGGTGAACGGGTCGATCCGCTGCCCGGCGTGGCCTACCGCGAGGGTGATCTCAGGCGGCCCGCGAGCCTGGGCGACTTCCTGTCCGGTGCCGAAACCCTGGTGCACTTGGCCGGGCTCACCCGCGCGTCCAGCGAACGGGAGTTCATGGACCTGAACGCAGAGTGCAGCGCCGGCCTTGTGCGCGAGGCCATCCGGGTATCGCCCCGGCTGGACCACGTGATCGCCATGAGTTCGGCCGCGGCCACCGGCCCGGCGCCGGACAGCCGCGGCAACGACGAGGACGCGCCGCAGCGCCCGCTCACGCCCTACGGCAGGAGCAAGGCCAGGATGGAGGAGCTGCTGCGTTCCTTCTCCGGCCGGATCTCCTGGACCGTGCTGCGCGCCCCCGGCGTGTACGGGCCGCGGGACCGGGATTTCCTGGCCCTGTTCAGGATGGTCGCCCGGGGCGTCAGGCTGGTGGTGGGCAGGCGCAACATGGTGTCGCTCCTGTACGTGCGCCACCTGGCCGACGCGATAGCCGCCTGCGTGTCCAACCCGGCCGCCAGGAACCAGGCCTTCTGCCTGTCCGACGACGGCTCCTACGACTGGGACGACATAGGTGCGATGATGGAGGCCGGGCTGGGGCGGCGGACCACGAGGGTCTACCTGCCCGAATGGGCGGTGAGCGCCATAGCCCTGGCCAGCTGCCCCCTGCGCTTCCTGTCACGCAAGCCCCCGCTGATCACCCGGGACAAGGTGAGGGAGCTCAGGCAGCCCTACTGGAACCTCAGGAACGACAAGGCCAAGCGCCTCCTGGGCTGGAACCCGGCCACGCCGACGGCCCGGGCCTTCAGGGAGACCGCCGAGTGGTACCTGGACAGCGGCTGGATACGGGGCGCGTCGTGAGGCTGGGCGTCACCGGGGCCTTCGGCTTCCTGGGCGCGAACGTGGTCGCCGAGGCCCTGGCCCAGGGCCGGGACGTGGTAGCCTTCTCCTCCCGCGCGTCGTCCCACCCGCTCTTCGACGCGGGAAGGGTTGAGACGCGGCGACTGGACCTCCTGGATCCCGCCTCGGCCAGGGCCGGCTTCAGGGGCCTGGACGCGGTGATCCACCTGGCGGGCATCGCGGATTTCCGCCGATCGCGCAGGCGGGCCGTCTGGGAGGTGAACGTGCTGGGCTCGCGCAACGTGTACGAAGCGGCGCTGCACGCGGGGCTCGGCCGCCTGGTGGACGTGTCCAGCGTCAACGCCCTGGGCCCCGGGAACGGGGAGCCGGTCACCGAGGAGAACGCCGACCCCTACCGCCCGGGCAACGTCACCATGTTCGCCTCCGCCGCCCAGGCCCTGGCCGCCGTGGAGTCCTCCGACCGGGGCGAGCTCCGCTTCCTCTCCCGATCCCGGGTGACCTACTTCGACGCCAAGACGGCCGCCCACGAACTCAGGAGGGCCTGGGTCAGGGAACGGTCCCTGCCCGCCGTCGCCCTCTTCCCGGGCACCGCGGTGGGGCCCGGGGACGTGCACGGCGGGATCAGCGTCCTGGTGGACGGGGTCTGGGACGGCCGGCTGGGCATGACGGTCGGCGGGAGCACCTCGTTCATGGACTCACGCGACTTCGCGCGCGGGGTCCTCCTTGCCCTGGACCGCGGGACCGACGGCGGGGAGTACATCCTGGCTGGCCGCTCGGAGCGGGGGACGGGCTACGCGGAGTTCATGCGCCAGGTGGCCCTGGTCGCCGCGGAACGGGAGGGGAGGGAACCGCCCCGGCGCGACCCCTTGGTCATGCCCGCCGGCTTGGCCGCCCTGGCGGCCGCGGTCGCCGAGCCCCTGGCGCCCGGACTGGGGCTGAGCCTGGGCCTTGCCCTGTCCGGGGCCCTGGTCCAGTCCTTCAGCTCGGCCCGGGCCATGCGCGAACTGGGCTACGACCCGTCCGCCAACCTCCGGCCCGCCATCGTCGCGTGCCGGGAGTTCTCCCGGGCGCGGAAGAACTACTACACGGGCGTATAGGTACTTGCCCAAGCCGCGGGGCGGCGGTATCCTCGACCCACCATGGACAAGCTGATCATAAAAGGCGCCCGCGAGCACAACCTCAAGAACATCGACCTGGAGCTGCCGCGCGACAAGCTCATCGTCATATCCGGCCTGTCGGGCTCGGGAAAGAGCTCCCTGGCCTTCGACACCATCTTCGCCGAGGGCCAGCGCCGCTACGTCGAGTCCCTGTCCGCCTACGCCCGCATGTTCCTGGGGCAGATGAAGAAGCCGGACGTGGACTACATCGAGGGCCTGTCCCCCGCCATATCCATAGAACAGAAGACCACGCACCGCAACCCGCGCTCCACCGTGGGCACGGTCACCGAGATATCCGACTACTACCGCCTGCTCTACGCCCGCATCGGCACGCCCCACTGCCCCCAGTGCGGGAGGGAGATACGCGAGCAGGGCATAGACCAGATCCTGGACACCATCATGAGCTGGAAGTCCGGCGCCAAGCTGCAGGTCCTGGCCCCGGTGGTCCGGGGCAAGAAGGGCGAGCACGCCAAGTACCTGGATGACGCGCGCAAGCAGGGCTTCATGCGCGCCCGGGTGGACGGCGAGATCCTGCCACTGGACGAGGAGATCAAGCTCGACAAGCAGAAGAAGCACTCCATCGACATCGTGGTGGACCGCCTCAAGCTGAGCGAGGACGCCCGCAGGCGCGTGGCCGACGCGGTGGAGACGGCCCTGCGCGTGGCGGACGGGCTGGCCATCGTGCTCAGGGACGATGGGCAGGGCGAAGCCGAGGAATTCTTCAGCCAGCGCGGCGCCTGCCCCGACTGCAACATCAGCCTGCCCGAGATGGAGCCGCGGCTCTTCAGCTTCAACAGCCCCCAGGGAGCCTGCCCGTCCTGCACGGGCTTGGGGATCAACCTGGAGTTCGACCCGGACCTGGTAATCCCGGACAAGACCCTGTCCTTCAACGAGGGCGGCTGCGTCCCGTACAACCCGGACGCGGCCTGGTACCGGTCCCGCTTCGAGGCCCTGGCCAAGCACTACAAGTTCAGCCTGGACACGCCCTTCGGCGAACTGCCGGCCAGGGTGATGAAGGTGATCCTGCACGGGGGGGACGAGGCCATCAAGGTGCGCTACGACAACGCCAAGGGCACCGGCCACTTCGAGTACGAGTCGGCCTTCCCCGGCATCCTGGCGGAGCTCAAGCGGCGCTACATCGAGACCACCAGCGACGGCATCAAGGACTGGCTGGAGAAGTTCATGAGCGAGAAGCCCTGCGAGGCCTGCGGCGGCAAGCGCCTGCGGCCCGAGGCCCTGGCCGTCACCATGGGCGGCATCGGCATCCACGAGCTGTCAGTCAAGTCCGTGGAGGAGTCCGTGCGCTTCTTCGAGGGCCTGTCGCTCACGCCAACGCAGAAGCAGATCAGCGCCCAGGTGCTCAAGGAGATCGTCGCGCGGCTGACCTTCCTGCGCAACGTGGGCCTGGAGTACCTGAGCCTGGAGCGCAAGGCCGGCACCCTCTCCGGCGGCGAGGCCCAGCGCATACGGCTGGCCACCCAGATAGGCTCCAGCCTGGTGGGCGTGCTGTACATACTGGACGAGCCCTCCATCGGCCTGCACCAGCGGGACAACCAGCGCCTCATCGACACGCTCCTGTACCTGCGCGACATAGGCAACACCCTGATCGTGGTCGAGCACGACGAGCAGACCCTGCGCACCGCCGACTGGATCGTGGACCTGGGTCCCGGGGCCGGCGTGCACGGCGGCCACGTCATCGCCGAGGGCACCCCGGCTGAGGTGATGAAGAGCCGCAAGAGCATCACCGGCCGCTACCTCTCCGGCGACCTGACCATACCGGTGCCCGCCGTCCGCCGCGAGGGCAACGGCAAGTCGATCCGCATACGCGGCTGCAGGCAGCACAATCTCAAGAACGTGGACGTGACCATCAGCCTGGGCGGCTTCACCTGCATCACCGGCGTGTCCGGTTCCGGCAAGAGCACCCTGCTGACCGACCTCCTGTATCCCGTCATATCCAACGAGCTCATGGGCACCGCCTGGCGCGAGGGCGAGTACGACGTCATCGAGGGACTGGACGCAGTCGACAAGATCATCAACATAGACCAGAGCCCCATCGGCAGGACGCCGCGCTCCAACCCCGCCACTTACGCGGGCGTGTTCACCGTCATCCGCGACCTCTTCGCCGGCCTGCCGGAATCCAGGGCCCGCGGCTACCGGCCCGGTCGCTTCAGCTTCAACGTAAAGGGCGGCCGCTGCGAGCATTGCCAGGGCGACGGCACCATACGCATAGAGATGCAGTTCCTGCCCGACGTGTACGTCACCTGCGAGCATTGCCACGGCAAGCGCTTCAACAACGAGACCCTGGACGTGCGCTGGAAGGGCAAGAACATAGCCGACATCCTGGACATGACCATCGAGGAGGCCGCGGCCTTCTTCGAGAAGGTGCCCAGGGTCGCGCGCAAGATGGACACCCTCATGTCCGTGGGCCTGGGGTACATCAAGCTGGGCCAGTCGGCGCTCACCCTCTCCGGAGGCGAGGCCCAGCGCGTCAAGCTGGCCTTCGAGCTGGCCAGGCCCGCCACGGGCAAGACCATCTACTTCATGGACGAGCCCACCACCGGCCTGCACTTTGCGGACGTCAAGCAGCTGATGGAGACCATCCAGCGCCTGGTGGACACGGGCAATACCGTGGTCATGATCGAGCACAACCTGGACGTGATCAAGCAGGCGGACTGGATCCTGGACTTGGGCCCTGAGGGCGGAGACCGCGGCGGCACCATCGTCGCCCAGGGCCGTCCCGAGCAGGTGGCCAAGGTCAAGGGCTCATGGACCGGGAAGTTCCTCAAGGACGTGCTCAAGGGTTGAAGCCGGGGGAAACGACCACAGAGACACAGAGGCACAGAGAAAACAAGCGAAGGGGAGTGCGGGGGGCAGCGGACCGGGATCAGGCTTCGCGTCGGGCTTTCCAGCCCTTCTCGAACGCGAATGACGCTTCCGACGCCTCCAGCGATACGGGAGCGCCGTCCGCGCCGAGGTTGAACCGGAACGAGAACGGGAACCCTTCCATCTCGAACTCGTCATCCGTTTTGGGAATCAGGCGCAGGTCGGGCCAGAACGCGTCGACGCGGAGACCGTCCTTCCCGAACCTGACGTTGAACGGCACGTCCTCGCCTACTTCACCCCTGCCCACGTAGCGGCTCGCGAACCTCGCGTCCGCGTCACGCACCATCGTCTCCGCCACCTGCGGGATGCCGATGAACTCCAGCATGCGCGCGCGGTAGCTTGCCCAGTCCTGGCCGGAATTCTCGATGGCCAGGCACGGCACGCCGAACTCGCCCGCCAGTTCCCTCGTGATGGACATCCAGGATTCCCATATGCCGAACGCGGCTTCCTCCCCGCCGATGCCGCGCCTGGCGGCCCAGGTGGTCTTGGCCATGCGGTTCACGTACCAGTCCCTCCATTCTTCTCCCCGGCGGGACCAGTTCAGGCGCAGCGCGGCGGGAACATCGTCCTGATGGAAGTAAATGACGGTCGGATCCAGGCCGGAAACCTGTTCCATGAGAGCCCGCGAAAAAGACTTGATGCGCTCCTTCGGGTATTCCATGCGCACCAGCCCGATCAGCGACGACTGGAACAGGTAGCATTCCACGATCGTCACGTCCCCCGATCCATGGAGGGACTCCGCGAAGGCCTTCCATTGCGCCGGATAGTCGCGCATGTAAATTTCCTTGCGCTCCGTTTCCGGAAGCCCCTTGCATTCCCCGGGCTCCCGGTACAGCAGTGGATGGTCCGGTTCCTCTTCGTGGTACCACCTGGCCTTGATCCCGTTTTTCCCGAGCTGCCTCGCCAGGAAATGGGCTGTCACGGACTTGCCGGAACCGGTCATGCCGTCGATCAGTATCAGCTTCGTTTTCCTCACGCGATCCTCCGTGGCGCTGCGAGATTGCCGGGTCATGATAGCACGCAGCGGCAAGTCCCGAGAGACAATAGTCCGAGCCGTCCGGGCTTCGGAAAATCGCTCCAGAGCCGTGAGGACTGGCCGCTGAGATGTGAGGAACGACGGATCATCGCGTAGCAGTCCCGGATTGGCTGGTAGCAGTGACGGATCGAGCGGTAGCGACGACCCCTGATGATGGTAGCAGGCACAGACCGGCTGGTAGCAGTGAGGGACTGACTGGTAGCAGCGACAGACTGCCTGGTAGCATTGACAGATCGTCTGGTAGCAGTCCCGGACCGGCTGGTAGCAGTGACAGATCGTCTGGTAGCAGTCCCGGACCGGCTGGTAGCAGTGACAGATCAGCTGGTAGCAGCGATTAAGCGCCCTTTTGAGCAAGGAAGCATCCCGCCACCAAGGTAGTCGCGCCGAACGCGCGACATCGCGGTTCCGCTGTACGGAACCGCGGGTTGGTGAGGAAGAATCCCGCCACAGAAATGCTTTCGAGCAGCGTCCGTGAACCCGGGAGCATGGGTGGCCGGAAAAACGACCCCCCGCGCCAGCGGAGGGTCGTTTTCCCGGCCAGGACCCATGCTCAACCCGGTACACGGTCTGTGTTCGCTCATCGAGCATCAGTGGCGGGATTCTTCCGGTCCCTTTACCGCGCGGCCGCTTCCGGGTATCATTCCCCGGTATGCAGCGACCACGCGCCGCCGTCACCTGCCTGACCGTCCTCCTCGCGCTGGCCGCGGCGTACCTGCCCGCACAGGAGCCGTCCGCCCCGCCCGGGGACCCCGTGCCCATCCCTCCCGCGGCCGAACCCGCCGGGGAGGACCTCTTCCTCAGGACCCTTCCCATGGACATCGCCACGGCCGACTGGTACGCATTGGTGGCCTGGGTGCGCTCCCTGGGATTGCCGGAGACCGGCACGCTGGAGGAACTGCGACGGCGCCTTTACGGGCACTACGGCGTCGAGCCCCCGATTCCCGCGGCGGGTTCCGGACGGACCGTCACGGTCGAGTCCGCGGACAGGACCGAGTACCTGTCCGCCACCGGGGAGACGGAGGCCACGGTGCGCTTCACCGGCCGCGTGTCCATCGTCATACGGGACGAGGCCGCGGGCGAGACCATCACCCTGCGGGCCGACGAGGTCCTGCTCAACCGCGACTCGAACCTGCTCTCAGCCCGCGGGGACGTGGTCTTCCAGCGCGAGCGGCCGGAGGGCACGGACTGGTTCATGGGAGAGCTCATCGAGCTGGACCTGGACGACCGGAGCGGGCGCTTCCTGGAGGGCCGCTCCGAGCGGGGCGAGGGAGCCGACGCGCTCACGTTCCGCGCCGGGGACATAGTCAGCAAGGGAGCCGGGGTCCTGTCCTTCCGGGACGGCGTGATCAGCTCCTGCGACGAGCCGGACCCGCACTACTCGATACGCGCCTCCCGGATCTGGATCCTGGGCGGCAACGAATGGGCCGTGCTCAACGCCACGCTCTCAGTGGGAGAGATCCCCACGCTCTACCTGCCGTTCTTCTACTACCCGGGCGAGGAAATCGTTTTCCACCCGGTGTTCGGCTACCGCGACCGCGAGGGCCGCCTGGTCCAGACCACCACCTGGCTCCTGGGCGGGAAACCCGCCGAGGAGGAAGAGATCAGCCTGTTCCGCCTGGCCGCCGGTTCCGCCGAGGAGGAGCGCGAGCTGCGCGGCGTCTTCCTGCGGTCCACCGGCAAGCCGGCGGAGCGGCCTGGCGGCGACGATTTCATCAAGGTGATGGCCGACCTGTACACGGGCCTGGGCGGGTTCGCCGGGGCGCAGGGGCGGCTTTCGTCCCTGGGTCCGCTGGGCGGTACGGACTTCTTCCTGGGACTGGGGCTCAGCCGCTCGCTCTTCCCCCTGCCCGACGGTTCTTACACGCCCTTCGCCGAGGAGACCGGCTGGGAGAGCGACTGGCACGGCAGCTGGTTCGCCGGCGCGGAGCTTCCCGTCCGGTACGCGCTGGAACTGTCCTCCCGCCTCTCCCTGGGTGTCCTGGGCGTCAGTTTTTCGCTGCCCTTCCACGGCGACCCGTTCTTCGACCAGGATTTCCGCAACCGGTCCGAAGACATGGCCTGGCTCAAGTTCCTCAGGCAGGACGAGGAGGCCAGCCCGCCGGGCAAGCGGACGTCCTTCATAGACCGCGTGGAGGCCCAGCTGGCCGTGCCCGGATCCATGCTGCCCCCCTGGATGTCCACGCTCGCGCTGAGCCGCCTGTCCACCAGCCTGTCCTGGGCCGCCAAGGCCGCGACGCCCATCCCGGTCACGGAGCCGGAGAAGACCCTGCACGATGCCGATCCGTCCAGGGAGTTTTTCTACCCCGACCAGCTGGTGATCCTGGACACGGCCATGGGACTGGGCGGAACCCTGATCCGCTGGCCCGCCTCCGGGACCCCCGACGCGGCCGCCGGACGCGGACCCTCGGGCCCCGGTTCCGCCGCCACCCCGGATGCCGCTTCCGGCGACTGGCCGGTTCCCGTGCCGGCCGCGCCCTGGCTGGAAGCCGGGCGACGACCCTGCGGGCGACGACCCTGCGGGCGACGACCCCGAGGGGAACGCCCCCGGGGGCGACGCCTCGGCGTCCGCGGGAACGGCCGGGGCGCGGGGGGCGGACCTGCCCGGCTTCGTCCCGCCCGACCTGGCTCCGGCCCCCACGGTCGCCGACGCGGCCGGCGTGACCGTGTCGCTGGCCTGGCAGCTCAACCCGTCCGCGCGCTGGGACCGGCGCTTCCTGGCCGCCACCTGGGACAAGCCCGCGGACATAGACTGGCAGCCGCTCTACGAGCTGCGCTCCCTCAAGGCTTCGGGCGGGCTCACCCTGGTGGCGGACGCGGCGGGCGGCGCCCTGGGCCTGAGGCTGGGGCTGAGCGGATCGACCCAGTTCCAGGACCGGCCGCGGGCCAGCGACGACCCGGCCTACGTCAGCGCCGCGCTGGCGGATTCCTGGGCCCTGCAGGACGCCCAGTACCGCGCGGACCGGCTGGGGGCTTCCTTCCAGCTCAAGACGGCGCCCTTCCTCCAGACCTGGCTCCTGGCCCCCACCACCCTCACCTGGACCATGGACGCCAGCCTGTACGAGTACGCATTCTCCTCCATGGGCCCGGGCAACGTGCCGGAGTACGAGATCCGCACCCTGGAATGGAGCAAGGAGCGGATCAAGGCCCATTCCCTGGCCCTGTCCCTGGCGGCCAGGCCCGGCGGGCTGGTCCAGACCCTCTCTTTCCAGGCGAGCCTGCCGCCGCTCCTGGATTCCTACACCGGCCGGCTGGACCTGCGCCTGCCGTTCGGCTCCCTGGGGGCCTCCACCCGCTACGCCCGTCCCGCGGAGGGCGCGGATCTGGCCTGGGATCCCCTGAGTCTCACGCTCTCCGCGGGAAGGAGCCCCTGGCCGGTCCTGGGCTCGACCTTCATCTGGAACCTGGAGGACGAGCGTGCGTCGTCCCTGTCCGCGCGCGTGTCCTGGGAAGGCCTGTCCGCCGATCTCGGCTTCCGCCGGGCCATACCCCAGGAGCTGGTCCTGGGCACCGGCTGGCAGCCTTCCGGCGCGGAGGCCTTCATGGCCACCGACCTGTCCCTGGGCTACCAGGGGGAATGGAAGCCGGAGCCCGTCTGGAAGGACCGGGTGGCGTGGACCCTCAAGGCCGGCATCGCCGCCAGGCAGAGCTTCGTGCGCTTCACGGATTCCATCCTGGACTTCAACCTGTCATTCAGCTTCAAGGTGCACGAGTTCCTGGACCTGCAGTTCTCCTCCTCCTCGCGCAACGCGGCCCTCTGGCGATACTTCCCCGGCGCCTTCGACCTGCCTCTGGCCGTGGAGCCGCTCAATCCCTTCCTCGACCTCGCCCGGTCCTTCAACTTCTTCGACGACGGCTCCGACCGGCGGGCCTCGCTGTTCAAGCTCAAGTCCGTGTCAGTCAAGGCAATCCACTACCTGCACGACTGGGACCTGAGCCTCGAGCTGTCGGTCAAGCCCGAGCTGGACCAGGACAGCCTCCTGTACCGCTTCGGCACCACCTTCACCTTCCTGACCTCCCCGGTCACCACCGCGACCGACAGGGTGTCGATCGCTCAGGTCGACGGCGAGGGCGCCAACGACCT
>JAKLIU010000070.1 GCA_022709445.1 Spirochaetota bacterium
CGCCTACTCCATGTCCTCCAGGCCCGGCGACGCCAGCCACGTGGAACTGCTCATCCGCCTGGTCCCCGGCGGCCTGGCGACCACCTGGGTGCACAAATTCCTCAAGACCGGGGAGAAGGTCGAGCTGGTCGGCCCCTTCGGCGAGTTCCGCGTGCACGACACCCCCGCGGCCATGGTGTGCGTGGCGGGCGGTTCGGGCATGGCCCCGTTCAAGAGCATGTTCCACGACCTTCGCGAGCGCGGCAGCTTCCCCGAAAAGGATATCTGGTACTTCTTCGGGGCGCGCACCACACGCGACATGTTCTACCTGGACGAGCTCAGGCAGCTGGAAAAGGAATGGCCGCGCTTCCACTTCGTGCCCGCGCTCTCGGAGCCCAGGCCCGAGGAGGACTGGAAGGGCGACACCGGGCTGATCACCGACGTGCTGGACCGCTATATCAAGGACAGGATCCCCAAGGAGAAAGGCCTGGAAGGCTATCTCTGCGGCAGCCCGGGCATGATCAATGCCTGCATCGGCGTGATGACCAGGAACGGGATCAGGGAGCAGGACATCTTCTTCGACAAGTTCGCCTGACGCCGGGCGCGCACCCGTGGGGGGCGCGCACGCGCGGCGGGACGCATGGGGGAAACATGAAGAACACGCAGGCCGAGAAGGACACGCGCGAGCGCATGAGGCCCGGACATATCACCGCCCAGGGCTTCCTGGGCCGGGACGATCGCGGCATAGCGGACATCGTGGAGGCCGACCTGGAGGAATTCAGGCGCGTCGGGCTGGAACCAGGGGCCGTGGCCGATTTCCTGGAACGCTTGCGCGATCTGGGGCAGAAGGGCCTGGGCGAACCCATCGGGGTGGACGGCCGCTACGTGGTCACCGCCGGAGACGCGCGCGGCGTCCTGCCCTGCCCGTGGAACGACGGCGTGTACCACAAGAACTCCGTCTCGGTTCGCGACGAGAAGAGCGGCGGGGAACTGGTCTACAGCGACCTGTCCATACACCTCCTGCGCGAGCACGGCTTCTGCCAGGGCAAGGGCAGCGCCTTCAGGCTGGATCCGGAGACCATAGCCGGGATCATGGGCTGAGCCGGGAGGGCGGTCGGTGCCCGGGATGACGACACCCGGGCACGCAGCATTCATAGGTGCGTTTCCATCCAGTCAGACAGCTCCGGGCTCATGGGAAACGACCTCCAGCCATCGCCTTCAAGCGCGGCGTCATACCTCAGGGTGACCAGGTCGTCCACCCGCATCGGTCGCCGTCCAGCGGTATCCGTTGTCCAGAAGTTGAGCGGATACATGAACTCCGGCGGCAGCACCCGCCGTTCATCCTCCCTCACGCTCGTCGCCACCGCCACGCTGAGCGCCGCTTGGTGCATGAACAGCAGGTGGCGCGCGCTTCCGCGGCAGACGGCGGCCATCCCTGTATCCGCCGCAAACAGGAGTTCCAGCTCCAGCCAACGCCTGAAGATCCCGCGTTCCGGCCGCAGCGCCATGAGCCCGGCGGCCATGTAGAACCGCAGGGACTTTCCTTCCATGTAGCTGACCGTGGTGCCCAGGGTCCCGGGATCGGCTCCTCCGAGGCGATACGCCGCCGACCAGAAGGCGTCGGGGGCCGAAGCCGGCTCCTGCCCGATGTTTTGCCCGTTGACCGGACGGAAGGCCAGGGCCTCGCCCGGGGCGAGGAGGAGCCGGGCCGGCTCCTTGAGCACCAGCGAGTCGCGGTCGAACCAGACCAGCTGCAGAGCCCGCGACTCGGCCAGGCGCTCGGCCTCGGCGGCCGCGGCGGCTTTCTGGGCGAAGGGAAACGCCGACAGCTCCCGCGGCGCCGTATAGGGGAGGAGCTCGACGCTGAGGGAAGATGCCCTGTCGCGAAGCTCCTGCGAGGGAACGCGGCCCGAGGCGTACATCACCCAAACCGGTACGTCCTTCAGGGAGCCGCCGAACTCCCTCACGCTCGCGGCGAGAGCGAGCAGATCGGTGCCGGGAACGCCTTCATATGCATAGTCGCTGTACGCGATGACCACGGGAATCCTCCCATCCGCGTCCGCCCACGCGCTTCCTGCCAAGGCCAATCCCACCGCCAGCATTGCGGCCTTCGAGGCCGCGAGTCCGAGCCTGGATTTCATGCGATTCTCCTCGTGTCGTGCGCGGGATGGACTCCGCCCGGCATCATGGTGGAGCATGGCTACGGCCCGTGCCATTGATCGTTCTTGCCATCAGGTCCCCCCGGCCCGGGAAACCAGGCCGCGAGCCTCGCGCGACGCGGCCGCGGCTTCCATGAGCGCCGCACAGGCCTCCGTCCTGAACCGCTTGCCCCGGACCATGGTGACCAGCAACCCGTCGCGCTGCGGCGGAGGAGCGTCGCTCTTGCCTGCCAGGTCCGAATAGCCCAGGTAGACCGCCCCCGCCGCGAGGTACTCCCCGGCGTAGTCGGCATGACCGGTCACGCGTTTGCCGCGGAGCACGCCGGCCGCCGCGAGCGCCCTCACCCCGCGGCAGAAGGCACCGACGGCCAGCCGGTTCGCCGCCGCCTCGCGTATCAGCCGCAGGCAGTCCCCGTCGGCCACCAGGTCGGCGTGGGACCGGCCGGGCAGAACGATGAGGGCGTCGTATCCGTCCACCAAAACCACCGTGGAGGCCGGGGCCGAGGGCGGCATGGGAAATCCGCCCCGAACTTTCGCCGCCACGGGGCAGGGCTTGGCCCCGCCGGGAGCCGATAACGCCGTGAACACCCAGCCGGCGCGGGCCAGCTGTTCGAGGATGCCGCCGGCTCCGTCCCGTATCGTCGCGTTGGCCCCCCACAGGTCCCCGACGAGCACCAGCGCTTTGGTCACTGTCATGGTCATGGCGCGCCTCCCGGCAGCCATCATGACACGGATCCGACGACGGCCGGCTTGATCATTTTTGCGGAGCGCGTGCGCCGGACGAAACCGGGATCCGGAACTCGACCAGCGAGCCGTCCGACTCCGGGTCCCGGAAATCATAGCGCTCCCCGTAAAAGTCGAAATCCATGGGCTTGCCCGGCTCCAGGCCGGCCCTCGGCAGCCAGGTGCCGTAGAGGTACAGGTAGGTTTCGTTGAGCCGCCGGGACGGGCCCCGGTGGATGGCCAGGAGATATTCTCCGCCGGGGATGGTGTATTCCCGCAGGCCTCCCGGAACCCGCGCCCCCGGGGCGCGCTCGATGGCGGCGAAATAAGCTATCGCCGAGCCCGGCGATCCGGGAGCCGGCTCGGCGATGCCCCAGCGTCGCCCCCGGCCGGCCGCGACGCCGGCGTCGAGGGCACGGTCGAAGGCCGGCGCGCAGGAATCCCAGAACAGGTTCACCTTCGAGCCTATCCCCGGATCCTCCAGCGCGAGGACGGTCGACCTGGCGAGCAGGCGGACCGGTCCGTAGCGTTCCAGCCGGGGTTCGCCCTCCAGGCACCCCGCCCGGTGCGCCAGCGGCCTGACGCCCGGTCCGAACGGGTTCATGATGGCGGCGACGCCCGTGGTGTCGCGGTACCTGCCCGGCGTGACGCCGTAGTGAGACTTGAACGACCTGCTGAATGCCTCGGCCGAACCGAAGCCGGTCACCGCGGCGATCGATGCCGCAGGGAGGCTCCCCGTGGACAGGAGGCGCGCGGCCTCGGTGAGCCTCCGCATGCGCAGGTATTCACCCGGCCCCATGCCCATGATAGCCGTGAACACCCGATGAAAATGAAAAAACGACCAGGCGGCCTCGGCCGCGGCCACTTCGAGCGAAAGGGGAGACGACAGGTTGCGCTCGATGCAGGCAACCGCCCTGCCGACGCGTTCACGGTATTCGGTTTCCAGGTCGCGGCCGCTCACGATCACCCCCGCGTGGCTTCAGTATACAGCGGCCGCGGCCGGCATGCAGGGTCGCGTGGAACGGACCGCCCCGACGAGCGCAAGAACTGTCAATGCCGTTCTCCTTGGCAAGCCCGGGATGGTGCAGCACAATGCATGGCCGGAGGACAGCCCAGGATGAGAGCCAACCCGATACCCGGACTCATGCGCCGCTTCACGCCCGGCCTCAGGGACGAGGCGGCCCGCAGGTTCGGCATGGATCCCGCCCGCTTGGTGGAACTGGAAGGGACCGCGTTCGTGTTCGAGGGCATGGCGGGCGAACGGCCGGCCATACTCAAGGTCACGCCCGCGCCCGCCGATCCCGGCCGCATCATGGGGGCCACCAAGGCCGAGCTGGAGGCCGAGGTGGATTACATCCGCCACCTGGCGGACCACGGCGTTCCCGCGGCGCGGAGCCTTCGGTCCCTGTCCGGCCTCGACGTCGAGGAGCTCCCGCTCGGCGCGGATGGATCCTTCCTGGCGTACTGCTTCGAGAAGGCCCCGGGAACCATGTTCCCCGACGACGACCTGACGGTCTTCCCCGACGGCGTGATCCGCGAGTGGGGAAGGCTCCTCGGCCTGATGCATCGCCTCGGGGCGTCCTTCATCCCGAGGCCGGGCGCCTTCCGCAGGGATTGGCGCGACGACGACTTGCTGGATTCCCGCTCCCTGGTCCCGGAGGACCAGACCGCCGTCCACGGTCGATTCACAGCGGCCCTGGCCGCGCTCGGGTCCAAGCGGGCCGACGGGGACACCTACGGAATACTGCATGGGGATTTCCACCACGGCAATTTCCTGGCCGACGGCGACAGGATCACGGTCATCGATTTCGACGCCGCGCGCCATGGATGGTTCTCCATGGACCTGGCCACCGCCCTGTTCAACTGCCTTCCCATGCCGCGCTCCCTGGCGGCCGAACGGGGGGCGTACGCCATGCATTTCCTGACCGTCATGCTCGAAGGCTACCGGAGCGAACGCTCCCCGGACCCCTCGCTCGTCCGCGACCTGCCGGAGTTCCTGTTCCTCAACGAGCTCATGGCCTACGCCTACCGGTACAAGTACTGGGAACCCGCGGAACTGCGCCGCCGGGCAGGCTACATAGCCTCGATCCGCGCGCGCATCGAGGCCGGGGTGCCGGTGGTCGAGTTCTCCGAGGCCGATCTAGCGGCCCTCGAGGCGACGGCCTGCCCGCGGCGCTCCCCGTTCAGGGCTTCAGCATCCCCGCCTCCGCCAGGCTCATGAAGGAATCCTGGGAGAACACCAGGTGATCAAGGAGCGGGATGCCCATCAGCTCGCCGGCCTGCCTGAGCCGCTCGGTGATGTCCAGGTCCTCCGGCGAGGGTTCCAGGCGGCCGCTGGGGTGGTTGTGGGCGACCACGACCGCGCACGAGCGCTCCGCCACCGCACGGGCGAACACTTCGCGCGGATGGACGATGGTCCTGTTCGCCAGGCCCACCGTCACCACGCGCACGGCCATCACGTCGTTGGCCCCGTTGAGGCAGCAGCAGAGGAAGCGTTCCTGCATGCGGTCGTCGAAGTGGCGCACCAGCTGCCAGGCGTCCTCCGGGCAGGAGATGCGCCTGCCGCGGTGGCCGTAGAAGCGCCGACCCAGCTCCAGGGCCGCGGCCACCCGGCAGGCCCGCGCGGAACCCATGCCGGGCAGGGAAGCCAGCTGCCCGGGCTCGGGTATCCCGCCCGCCAGGTCGAAACTGCCCAGGAGCTCCGAGGCCAGCTCCCGCACGCCCTTGCCCCGCGAACCGGTGCCCAGCAGGGCCGCCACCAGTTCATGGTCGGCCACCGCGTGCGCCCCGGAACGGGACATGCGTTCCCTGATGTCGAGCGACCCGCGCCCCTCCGCCGCCAGGCGATCGTATCGAAGCGTACCGTCCATGCCGTCCCCCGCCGGACTACGCGGGACGGACGCATGGCGCGCGCGGGAGACCATGGTCGATCCCGGGTTATGCGCTACCCGACCGTTCCAATTATCATTATCCTGGAACAGGAGGATACATCAGTGAAAAACCAAGGATTGCGGCGCCTGGCCATCGTAGCGGCGGCGGCCTTATCTTTCGCGGCTCTGCTCCCGATCGCCGGATGCGCGCCGAAAACCCCTTCCGGCGACGAGTCTGCCGGCCCGGTCCGGACACGGGCGGTGGAGCTCGTGTTCTTCGACGGCGAGGTGCTGATAGACGGAAAGACCCCGGAATTCGGCGACATGCTGAACGGGAATTTCACGGTGAGAACCGGGGCGGGAGCGCGCTGCGACATCGTGTTCGACGGCGGCAACGCCCTGTCGGTCGGCCAGAACGCGTTCGTCAGCTTCGACTTCTCGCAGCTGACGGTGGCCGTCGACATACAGAGTGGCGGATTGAGCTCGGTCCTCAAGAAACTGGACAAGATAGCAGGAACGGACTCCTTCAGGGTCCAGACCCAAAGCTCGGTGGCCGGCGTCCGCGGCACCTCGTTCTGCGTCTGGGTAGGGCCGGACTCCACCTACGTCTGCGCCTGCAACGGAACGGTCAGGACCATCGACGCCATGGGCAGCAACGAGGAAATCCTCGAGGCCGCCCACCACGCCGCGCGTCTCTACACGCGCGCCGGCTCGGGGATTTCCGTGGAGACCGCCGGCATGCTGCACCATGACGACGCCCTCCTGCAGTCGGTGGCTGACAGGATCGGGTACAGCATCGACTGGACCGAGATCGACGGCTAGCAGGCTGTTGAAAAAGCCGAAAGCGGCTTTTTCAACATTCCAATAACCCCGCAATCGCGGAGAAAACCGAAGGTTTTCGAGCGATTGCCAGCAGGTTGTTGAAAAGCATCGAGTTTTTCAACAACCTGCTAGACGCTCAACCGCAGCCGGGACAGCCGTCGCAGGAGGAGCAGGTACCGGGTTTTCCCGTCGGTCCCCGCCTGCGGCTCAGGGCGGCCCCGGCGACGCGCAGCACGACGAAAGCGAGGGCCGCGGCCACCGCGATTCCGGCGACCGCCACTTGCACGGCCTGGTTCACGAAACGCCCCCGATCAGCATGCCTATCCGGTACACGGCCGTGGACAGGAGCCAGCCCATCCCCAGCATGAACGCCACCGCGAAGGCCAGCCAGCGGTTGCCCAACTCCGCGCGTATCGTGGCGAGCGCCGCGAAGCAGGGCGGTATCACCAGTATGAACAGCATGAGCGCGAAGGCGACCAGCGGGCTGAAGCCCGGATCCTCCCTGAGCGCGGCGCGCAGGCCCTCGCTCCGCTCGTCCTCGGCCTCGCCGGCGCTGTACAGGACGCCCAGGGTGGAGACCACGGTCTCCTTGGCCGCGAAGCCGGTGATCGTGGCGATGGCGACCCGCCAATCGAAGCCCATGGGCCTGAAGACCGGTTCGATGAATTTCCCGAAGCGGCCGGCAAAGCTGTACTCCAGCGCCAGCCGCGCCCGCATCGCCTCGTCCGCCGGCAGTTCGGCCGAGGCCGACGCCGTCCCCTGCCCGGCCCCGTCGCCCGACGGCCGATACACGGGGAATACCGTCGCCGCCCAGATGAGCACCGACGCGGCCAGTATCACCGTACCGGCCTTGCGCACGTACTGCCAGGTCTTCTCGCCCACGTGCCACAGGAGGCCGCGCAGGGTAGGCGCGCGGTACGGCGGCAGCTCCATCACGAACGGCGTCGAGTCGCCCTTGAGCACGGTCCGCTTGAGCAGCCAGGCCGAGCCAAGGGCCAGCGCCACGCCGACCAGGTAGACCAGCATCACCATGGCCCCGGCGTTGCGCGGAAAGAAGGCGGCCGACAGGAGCACGTGCACGGGCAGCTTGGCCCCGCAGCTCATGAACGGTATCACCAGGATGGTCACGATGCGGTCGCGCGGGCTCTTGAGGGTGCGGGCCGCCATGATCGCGGGCACCGAACAGCCGAAACCCAGCATCATGGGGAAGATCGACTGCCCGTGCAGACCGAAGGAATGCAGGAGGCGGTCGGTCGCGAAGGCCGCGCGGGACATGTAGCCCAGGTCCTCCAGCAGGGAGAGCAGGAAGAACAGGATGACGATGAGCGGCACGAAGGACATGACCCCGCCCACGCCGCCCAGGATGCCATCGACCAGCAGGGAGCGCAGCGGCCCCTCCGCCATGGCCGAGCCGACGGCGTCGCCCATCCAGCCGAAGCCCGCCTCCAGCCAGGCCATCGGGGCCGCGCCCAGGGTGAAGGTGAGCTGGAACACGGCCCACAGCACCCCCAGGAAAATGGGCAGGGAAAGGAAGCGGTTCATCACCACGCGGTCCACGGCCTCGGTGACCGAGAACGACGCGCGGGCGGAGCGGGTGACGGCCTCGGCCAGAGCTCCCCGGATGTAGCCGTAGCGCCGCTCGGACACCACGATCTCCGAGTCGCGGGCGCAGTGCCGCTCGATCCACGCAGACGCGTCGCGGGCCTGCGCGGCGATACGCGCCCCGTCGGGGTGGGCCGCGAGCGCCTCGAAGGCGTGACCGTCCTTCTCCAGCAGCTTGACCGCCAGCCAGCGCGCCGGGAAGCGTGCCGAGAACTCGGCGTCCGAACGGATGGCCCGCTCCATCGGCTCGAGGAAGCGCTCCAGCTCGTCGCCGTAGAGGATGTGCTTGCCGCTGGACGCCGGGCCGGACAGGGCCAGGTCGATGGCGTCCAGGAGCCCGTCCACCCCGTGCGACCGGGATCCCACGGTCTTGACCAGGGGTATGCCCAGGATGCCGCCCAGGTGCTCCGCGTCGATGCGCAGTCCCTTGGCCTCGGCCTCGTCGCTCATGTTCAGCGCGCCCACCACCGGGATGCCCAGCTCCTGGAACTGCAGGCACAGGTACAGGTGCCTGGACAGGTTGGTGGAGTCCATCACGTTG
>JAKLIU010000071.1 GCA_022709445.1 Spirochaetota bacterium
CCAGGTCAGCCAGCGCGGAGTGCCTCAGGAAGGACGGGCCGTAGAGCGTCTCCTCCCGCAGCAGGTAGCCGCGGGCCCCCGGGGCGTCCCCGGCGGCAAGGAGGCACACGCCGATGTTCCTCAGCACGCGGATGGAGTCGGGCTCGCGGGCTTCCAGCCTGCGGAACCAGCGCAGCGCCTTTTCATGCTCGCCCTGCACCAGGGCGTTGAGGCCGAATCGTTCATGGAGGGCTGCGATGAGGTCTGGCATGGGCGTTCTCCGGTTCCGGCCGCGCGGCGGGTCCAAGAAGCCGGGCGGCCCGGAACGGGCAACCCGGCTTCCCGTCGCATCACATGAAGAAGGACATGACGAACACGGCGGCGAAGGCAACGATGCCTTCGACCGCGGTGGCCGAGCTGTAGGCCTTGTAGGCGGTGGTGACGGGCATGTTGGAGAACTGCGACACCACCCAGAAGTATGAGTCGTTGGCGTGGGAGACCACCATGGAGCCGGCGCCGATCGCGATCACCGTGAGGGCGGGATCCAGGCCCAGGGTGGCGAGCATGGGGGCCATGATGCTGGCCGTGGTGACGATGGCCACCGTGGACGAGCCCTGGGCGGTCTTGAGCGCAGCCGAGATGATGAAGGGAAGGAGCATGCCCAGCTGCAGGCCGGCCATGTTGTCCTTGATGAAGTCGACGATGGGGCTGCCCTTGATGATCTGGCCGAAGGAACCGCCGGCCGCGGTGATCACCAGGATGATGGCCGCGTCCTTGATGCCCTGGCTCATCCACCCGTCGACGGCCTCCCCCAGGCTGCCCTTCTTGACCAGGAGCAGCGAGACCAGCACGCCCAGGAGCAGGGCGGTGACCGGGTCGCCGATGAAGGAGAGCGCCTGCTGGAGCCCGGCCTCGCCGAAGGGCTTGGACGGGAATTCCGCGACCGACTTGAGGAGTATCAGCACGATGGGCAGCACGATGGGAAGGAAGGACAGGAAGGCGCCGGGCAGCTTGCCGAACTTCTTGACGATGTCGGAATACGATTCGTGGGTGTCGGCCTCGATGACGTACTTCCTGGCCACCTTGGTGGCCCACAGGAGGCCGGCCAGGGCCGCGGGTATGGCGGCTATCATGCCCAATAGGATGACCTTGCCCAGGTCCGCGCCCAGGGCGCCGGCCGCGGCGATGGGGCCCGGGGTGGGCGGCACCATGGTATGGGTCGCGTAGAGGCCGGTGGCCAGGGCGACGGCCATGACGGTCATGGAAGTGCCCGATTCCTTGGCCAGCGCCTTGTTGAGCGGGTTCAGGATCACGTAGCCGGAATCGCAGAACACGGGTATGGACACCACGTAGCCGGCTATGTTCATGGCCAGCGGGGCCCGTTTCTTGCCCACCAGCTTGAGTATGGCCTGGGTCATGGCCAGCGCGGCGCCGGTCTTCTCCAGGATGGTTCCCATGATGGTGCCCGCCACGATGACGATGCCTATGTTCGTCAGCGTGCCGCCGAAGCCGTTCTTGATGCCCTTGACGACCTCGAGGGCCGGGAGCCCGATCGCCAGGCCGTACGCGAAGGCCACGCCGACGAGGACGAGGAACGCGTTCACCTTGAGCTTGCCGGTGAGCACTATGATGAGCACCACGGCCAGCAGGAGCAGGACTATCGCCAATCCGCCTGATACCATACGAAACCTCCGGAATGGATGATGGGCACATTCTGGGTCCGTGCGCGCGGACCCGTACATGGTTCAGTGGCCCCGTTTGCGCCCCCCGGGCAGTGCACCGTGCACAACCGGCGCCTGCAGTTCCGAGTAGCGCACCAGGAGGCGCAGGAAATCCATGGCGCGGGGATCCTGTCTCGGGTCCCGCCCCACGAGCGAGGCGACCCGGTCCAGGCGGGCTGACAGGGTGTTCCTGTGGACCCCGAGCCTGGCCGCAGCCTCCTTGAGGTTCAGCCCGCAGTCCGAGAGGGCCTTGATGTCCGGGGCCAGCTCCGCGATCGCCTCCGGCCGCAGCAGGGAGAGCGGCCCGTCCAGGGCGGCCACCAGCTCCTCGCGCTCTATCCTGGTGGTCAGGTATTCCAGGAGGTGGTCGTGGAGGAAGACCGGCGGGGTCTCCGGCTCCGGGTAGCGCTCGGCGAGCCAGAGCAGCTGGCGGTACGCGCCGCGGTGCCGGCCCAGGTCGGACTGGAAGGCGCCGGCCCAGGTCCCGGGCAGCGAGCCCCCGAGCGCGGAGCGCGCCGCGTCGGCGTAGGCCCGGACCTGCTCCTCGTACGCGCCCATGCAGCCGCCGTCCCCGAAGCTCAGGGCTTTCAGGACCAGGACGGCCCCTTCGGAGGTCGCGGTGGATATGTCCTGGGGGCCGTGCAGGCGGCAGCGCTTGACGGCGGCCAGCGCGTCGGCGGCCTCCATGCCCCGCGGCGGCGCGATCAGGAGGGGTGCGCGGGGCAGGGTGGGGTCGTAGCCCAGGGCGCGCGCCAGGGGCTCGGCGGCGAGGGTCTCGTCCTCGTACAGGAGCAGGTTTACCAGCCGGTTCTTGCGGTCCTGGTGCCTGAGCGCCCGGTCCTTCCAGGCCTGCAGCTCCAGCATGGACTCTATGCTGGTCTTGACCGCGTAGGCCAGGGCCTCCACCCGTTCCGGATCCCCCGTCACGCCCACCACGCCCACGGTCTCCGAGCGGTGCAGGACGGGGAGGTTGACCCCGGGGCGCACCCCGGCAGGCAGGCTGGAGCCGGGCATGACCCGCTCCACGGCCGCGCCGGTGGCCACCAGGCGGCGGGCGGCGTCGTGGAAGCTGCCCACCCGGGACGGGTCCCTGCTGGCTATGATGACGCCCTCGCGGTCCATGATGTTGATGTTGTGCTCGATGTGCTCGCCGAGCCGCTTGAGGAAGGCGGCGGCGCTGGCGGCGTCCAGCGAGGTTTCTTTCATGGGGAGATTATACATCTGGAATTATTTCCCGAGTCGTCTATAGTTGAGCGTGGGAAAAGGGGGCGTCGTGACGTCCTGCCAGTATGAAAAGATAATCCAGTCCTCCCGGGACTTCATCACCATGATCGGGAAGGACTACCGCTACGAGTTCGTCAACGATTCCTACGCCAAGGCCCTGGGCGTGCCGGCGGCGGAGCTGGTCGGCAAGACCGTGGCCGAGGTCTGGGGCGAGGAGAAGTTCGAGGCGCGGATCAGGCGGCGCGTGGACGCCTGCTTCGAGGGCCAGGAATCCCACGACGTGGACGAGTTCAAGTTCGGCCGGCAGTCCCGGTACATCCACGTCTCCTACTACCCCTACCGGGAGGGCGACGAGGTCTCCCACGTCATGGTCTTCTCCCAGGACGTGAGCATCGTCAAGAAGCTGGAGTCCAAGCTCCTGGACTTCGAGTTCAAGGACCCGACCACCGGGCTGTTCAACCGCCGCTCCTTCGACATCGTGCTGGACATGGAAATAGAGAAGGCCAGGCGGGCGCGTTCCGACGGCACCCGGGCCGTGCTCTTCATCGGCCTGCGCAACCTGTCCCACATCAACGCGTCCTTCGGTTACGAGCTGGGCAACCTCCTGCTCGAGGCCACCGCCCTGCGCATCAAGGAGGCCCTGAGGACCAGCGACCACGTGTTCCGCTTCGACGGCAAGGAGTTCGCGGTCATCCTGACCACCATCAAGAAGGCCTCGGACGTGCCCATCGTGGTGGAGAACATACGGCTGCGGGCCGACTTCCCGTACAGCCACCGGGGCACGGTGATCAGCATAGCCTGCAACGTGGGCGCGGCCGCCTTCCCCGACGACGGGGACTGCCGGGAGACGGTGGTGTCGCGGGCCATAGCCGCCATGAACGAGGCCAAGGAGCGCAACGAACCCCTGGTCATGTTCAACAAGGCGCTCTACGAGCGCGGCCAGTACGTGGCCAGGCTCAGGGCGGACATCCGCACGGCCTTCGTGGAACGCGAATTCACCACCCTGTACCAGCCCATCGTGGACGGCGAGGGCATGATAGTCGGGGCCGAGGCGCTGATACGCTGGCAGCACCCGGAACTGGGCAACATCCCGCCCGACGTGTTCATACCCATAGCCGAGGAATCGGGCAACATAGCCATGATAGGCAAGTGGGTGCTGTTCCAGGTCTGCCGCGACATCAGGCGCTTCGGGGACCGCCTGGCAGGCAGGTACCTGTCCGTCAACCTGTCCGGCAGGGAATTCCAGAGCCCGACCCTGGTGCAGGACATGCGCGAGCTCCTGGCATCGGAGAAGATCCCCGCGGGCTCCCTCAAGCTGGAGATCACCGAGCGCCAGAGCATGGAGGACGTGGAGGCGGTCATCGGCAGGATACTGGCCCTGGAGAGCCTGGGAGTGGAGGTGCTGATCGACGACTTCGGTTCCGGCTACTCCTCGCTGGGGTACTTGAAGCGCCTGCCCGCCACCACCATCAAGATCGACAAGTCCTTCGTGGATCGCATCGTGGAGGACCCGGAGGACCTGGCCTTCATCCGGGGCGTGATAGCCATGGTGGAGAGCAAGCGCAAGCAGGTGCTGGTGGAGGGCGTCGCGGACGGATCCCAGTGCCGGCTCCTGCGCGAGATGGGCGTGCGCTACATGCAGGGCTGGTACTTCTCCGTGTCCCGGACCGCCGACGACTTCCTGGCCATGCTCGAGAGCGGCGCCCCCCTGCCCGGGCCGCAGGCTTCCGTCCCCGTTTCGGTTTGATCGCGGCCGGGAACGTCACGGATGCACATCCTGTCGCGCCTCCCGGTCGCGAAAGGAGCGGATATGAAGAACGTTGCTTTTCTCGCGCTGGCGACCGCCCTCGCGGCCTCGTCCTGCCTCTCCGTGCCCATGCCCACGCTGGACGCGTACGACGGCCCGCGGAGGCCGGAATCCGAGCTGTCCAGGGTGACCTTCAAGGGCACCGGCTTCATCGACATCGTGCTGTACTCCGTGGACGGGGTTCCCCGGCTGGTTCACGACAAGGACCGGATCCCGGGCTCGTACACGAACGGCATGTGCGGTTTCGACCTGCTTCTCCTGCCGGGGAGGCACGTCTTCGCGTACTACGACAACCGGCAGACGCCCTTCGACGCCCGGCCCATCAACTACCGGATCATGACCTTTTCCACCGAGGCGGGCAAGGCATACGAGTGGGTGAAGACCGGCGCGGATTTCGAGCCCAGGCTGGACGGGGTGGCGGTGCCGTTCACCATCGAGCCGATGCCGGTCCTGGCCGAGCCCGCGGAATCGGAACCGCACGCCACCCTGGTCTTCAGGCGGGAGGGCGGGGCGACCGGTCCGAACGTATGGCTGACCATGATGGACGGCAGGATACGGAAGGCCATGCACCGCTGCGATCCGCGCTGGGTCTTCATGAACGACGTGTCAGTGGCCGGCACCTTCGATCCGGGCGAGGCTTCGCTGGAGCTCAGGCTGGTACCCGGCCCGCACCTGATGGAGTACATGACCGATCGGGTGGTGGTCGCCAAGCGCTTCATGTCCAGCCAGGTGAAGCGCCTGTCCTTCACGGCCGAGGCGGGAAAGACCTACCTGATCACGGTGGTTCCCGCCACGGACCCCGGCCTGGACGACAGCTACGCGGTCCTGACCCTGCAGTGACCGGCGCCCGGCGCGGTCTCACGCCGCCGCGGCGTGAGACGCGCCGATCCTTACATGTTCTTCCAGAACTTGTAGTACTTGCGCTCCACTTCCTCCAGCGGGAGGAGCGGGTAGAAGCGGGTCTGCTCCTGGGACGCGAACATGAAGCCGTGGCGCAGGAACTTGTAGGAGATGCGGTCAACCGGGCAGTCGAGCGACAGTCCCTTCACGTTCTTGCCGGGCTTGTTGCGCACTTCCATGATGGCCTCGCGCAGGCGAGCGGGGTGGATGCCCGGCACGAAGCAGCGGATGAACGGGTTGTCCTGGAACTCCTTGAGGAAGTCGTCCACGTTGAACTCGAGCTGGGCGTAGAACATCTTGGGCGCGCCCTTGGGCATCTCGGGGTCGGTGATGTACTTGGCGTACTCGATGAAGTTGTACCTGGTCAGCACCATCATCTTGATTGGATTGACCTCCAGGAGTATGCGCATCTCGTCGCCGCGCATCTTGGGGTCGTAGTCGGCGGCCTCCAGCTCCACGAAGTCGCCCAGGCTGTTGCAGTAGTAGAGCTTGCCCAGGGCGGAGAAGTCCACGTGCTCCAGGGTGCGGTAGCTGGAGATGAACTTGGTGGCCTTGGGCCGGCCGTCCTCGTGCAGCCTGAGCTCCGAGAAGGCGTGGTCGATCTTGAAGTACGGGTTGCGGAAAGACGGGTCCAGCTCGACGAAGATGAGCCTGCCTTCGAAGTAGCGCGTGGAGCCCTGGGTGTAGTGCTTGGCGAAGCGCTCGGGATCCAGTTGGCTCGCGATGAGCGCGTGGTTGGGATGGGTCACCATGTACAGGTGCTTTTCGTCGTTCATGTCATAACCCCCAGTAGGATTTGAGAATCGGGGCGATCACCAGGGAGATGATCGCCATGAGCTTGATGAGTATGTTGAGCGCCGGGCCGGCGGTGTCCTTGAACGGGTCCCCGACGGTGTCGCCCACGACCGCGGCCTTGTGCGCGTCCGAGCCCTTGCCGTTCTTGCGGCCCTCGATGAGCTTCTTGGCGTTGTCCCAGGCCCCGCCGGAGTTGGACATGAAGATGGCCAGGAGGACGCCGGTCACGGTCACGCCCACCAGGAGGCCGGCCAGCATGCTGACCCCTCCCAGGAAGCCGACGGCCAGGGGCGAGAGCGCGGCGATGGCGCCGGGCAGGATCATCCTGCGCAGGGCGGCCCGGGTGGATATGTCCACGCAGGCGCGGTAGTCCGGGGTCTCGGTCTCCTCCAGGATGCCCGGGCGCTCGCGGAACTGGCGCCTCACTTCCTCGATCATGGCGAAGGCCGACACGCCGATGGCGTCCATGGCCAGGGCCGAGAAGAGGAAGGGTATCATGCCGCCCAGGAAGAGGCCCGCGACGACCAGGGGATCGTTGATGTCGAAGACCAGGCGGCTGGTCCCGCTGACGGCCTGGGTGAAGGCGCTGAACAGGATGAGGGCCGTCAGGGCGGCCGAGCCGATGGCGAAGCCCTTGCCGACCGCGGCCGTGGTGTTGCCCACCGCGTCCAGGCTGTCGGTTATGTCGCGCACGCCCGGGTCCATGGCCGACATGACGGCCAGGCCGCCGGCGTTGTCCGCGATGGGGCCGTAGGCGTCCACGGACAGCTGGATGCCCAGGGTGACCAGCATGCCCAGGGCCGCGATGCCGATGCCGTACAGGCCCGCCAGGGCGTGGCTCCCGAGGATGGCGCCGGCTATGACCAGGACGGGCGGCAGGGTGGAGAGCATGCCCACGCCCAGGCCGGTGATGATGGCGGTGGCCGGGCCGGTGTCGCATGCCTTCTCGATCTTGCGCACGGGTATGGTGTCGGTGCCGGTGAAGAACTCCGTCAGCATGCCTATGGAGGTGCCCGCCGCGAGACCGAATACGGCCGCCAGGGCCGTGTGCAGGGCGCCCTTGCCGCCGTCGAAGGTGGAGCTTCCCAGGGCCAGGAGCGAGACCGGGTACATGAGCAGGGCCGCGAGGCCGGCGGCGCCGAAGGTGCCCGCGTTCAGGGCTTTCTGGGGGGAGGCGCCGGGCTTGCCCTTGACCAGGAGCATGCCGACCAGCGACGCGCCGATGCCCACGGCGGCCATGAGCAGGGGCAGGAGGGCCAGGCGGATGCGGGTGGCGTCCGTGGCGACCGCGCCCATGCCCAGTACCACGCAGCCCACGATGGACCCGACGTAGGACTCGAAGAGGTCCGCGCCCATGCCGGCGACGTCGCCCACGTTGTCGCCCACGTTGTCCGCTATGACGGCCGGGTTGCGCGGGTCGTCCTCCGGGATGCCCGCCTCCACCTTGCCCACCAGGTCGGCGCCCACGTCGGCCGCCTTGGTGAAGATGCCCCCGCCCACGCGGGCGAACAGGGCTATGGTCGACGCGCCCAGGCTGAAGCCGGACAGTATGGGGAACACGGTGCCGGACAGTGCTCCCGCCGTCCCGCCGAACAGCAGGACGCCGGCGCCGAACACCGCGCTGATGCCCACGAGGGCCAGTCCGACCACGGTCATGCCCATCACCGAGCCGCCGGCGAAGGCCACGGCCAGGGCGGGGCCGATGCCCCTGGAAGCGCCGAGCGCGGTGCGGGCGTTGGCCTTGGTGGCCACGCGCATGCCGAAGTAGCCGGCGGTGGCCGAGCACAGCGCGCCCAGGGCGAAGGCCAGGGCCTGCAGCCTGAGCGGGCCGGAGTTGGCCAGGGCCAGGAAGGCGGCCACGATCACGATGAAGGGCACCAGGACCGTGTATTCCCGCCGGAGGAAGGCCTGGGCGCCGTCGGCGATGTAGCCGGATATGCGCTTGAGGGGACCCTCGTCCAGGGTGATCCGGGAGATCCACAGGCTCCGGGAAATGGCGTAGGCGAGCGCCGCCAGGCCGCCGAGCGCGGTGGCGACGAGCGCGATGGTGGTCGTCATGGTGCCTCCTCTATCCAGCCGGGGGCAAGTATAAACCGCGGCCGCCCGCTCCACAATGAGTATTCGTTCCCGGACCCGGGGCTCGTCCGCCCTTGGAGCGGACGCGGAAAAAGCCGATACTCTAGCGTATGAAACGCCCGTTGATCATCCTTGCCGCCCTCTGCCTGCCCTTC
>JAKLIU010000072.1 GCA_022709445.1 Spirochaetota bacterium
GCGTGCCGGGCCTCGTCCATGATGTAGACCTCGCGGACCTCCGCGGGGGACAGCGCGTTCTTGATGAAGCGCCGCGGGTCGACCTCGTACTTGAGCACGTCGATCTTCTCGCCCTCGAGCTCGCGGATGATGTTCTGGATGCGGATGCCCTTGAGCCCCACGCAGGCGCCCACGGGGTCCACGTCCTCGCGGTGCGAGTACACGGCGATCTTGGTGCGGTATCCCGGCTCGCGGACGATCTTGAAGACCTCCACGGTGCGGTCGTAGACCTCGGGCACTTCCAGTTCAAGGATCTTCTGGACGAACTCCGGATGGGTCCGCGACAGCACGATCTGCGGACCGGCCTTGCTCACCTCGGCGATCAGGGCCTTGATGCGCTCGCCGGGCTGGTAGGTCTCCCGGGGGGACTGGTACTTGCGGGGGAAGAAGCCCTCGACCTTGCCCAGGTCCACGAAGATGTTGCCGTTCTTCTCGCGCTGGTAGTAGCCGATGATGATCTCGCCCAGCTTGGCGTGGTACTCGGCGTACAGGGTGTCCCGCGAGATCTCGCGGAGCGACTGCCTGGTGGTCTGCTTGGCGAGCATGACTTCCTGGAGGTCGAATTCGCGCGGGTCGATCGGTATCTCCAGGATGTCGCCCACCTCGGCCCCGTCGGCAAGTGCCTGGGCCTCCTCCAGGGAGATTTCCAGGACCGGGTCGTCCAGTTCCTCGACGATGGTGCGCTTGGCGAGTATCTCCACGCCCTCGTAGTCCTCGAGGAAGCGGACGACGGCGTTCTCGGAGGTGCCGTAGCGCTTCTTGTACGCCGCGAGCAGCGCGTCCTCGACGGTCTTGAGCACCAGATCTTCCGAGATGCCCTTTTCGTATATGAGCTGGCGGATCGCCTCTGCCATATCTGAAGCCATGGATTACCTACCCTCCTGGGATGAATCGAGCTTGCCTGTGCGTATGTCAACCAACGCCACGGCCTCGGTGGCGCCGTCGCGGGAAACGGTCAGGATGGAGCCGTCGCAGGACTCGATGCGCCCAGCGAGCTCGGCGCCGCCGGCGAGCTGCAGCCTGACGCCGCGGCCGGCGAACACGGAGTATTCCGAGGGGGCCCGGATGACCCGGTCGATGCCGGGCGACGAGACCTCGAGCGTGTAGCCGTCCTCGCCGAACCGGGCTTCCAGCACGGGCCGCATGGCGCGGTGCGCCCTCGCGCATTCGTCGATGCCGGTGCCTGCGGCCCGGTAGACCACCACGAGTACGTGCTTGGATCCGCCGCGCCGGTCGACGTCTAGTTCGACGAGCGAGAGGTCCATCCCCGAGAGGATTCCTGAAATATCGTCATAGAGTTCTAGGGACTCTGTCATACCTATAAAAAAAGAGTCGCGGGAACGACTCTTTTACATACCGTATAATCGAACCTGTCTGCTAGCATCATATCCGCAGCGTGGCGGCTTCGTCAATAGTACGGAAGGAATCGGCTTGAGCATTCAGTCCGCAGCCAGCGCGAGGGCGTCCACGCGGCGCGCGCCCGCTCGCTTGAGGGCCGCGGCGCAGGCCGACAGGGTCGCTCCCGTGGTGATGATGTCGTCCAGCAAGACCGGATCCGGAGGCGCATCCCTGCCCAGCGCCATTCCATACGCGGATTCCGCGTTCCGGAAGCGCTCCTGCCGGTCCAGGCGCTTCTGCTCGCCGGCGGGCAGCCTCCGGAGGACCCGGGCCACCGGCACCCCGTACCCGCGTTCCAGGATGCGGCTCACCAGTTCCACCTGGTCCCATCCAAGCGACCGGAGCTTGCCGGGCCTGGGCGGCACGGGCACCAGCACCCTGCCCGGGAACTCCATGGATAGGCGCGCGGCAGCCAGGGCGGCGAAGAACGGTGCCAGTTCCGGCCGGCGCCCGAACTTGTAGGCGGCGATGAGGTCCTTGAACCGGCCGTGGTAGGCCCGCATGGAGACGACCCGGTCGAAGGCGTAGCGCCGCTGCCTGCACCGGAGACAGCGGTCCCGCTCCGCCAGCAGTTCCCTGCCGCAGGACGGACAGGCGGGCTCTCCCGTGACCCCGGATACTCCCCTGAGGCCGCAAGCATCCACGCAGGGCCCGCAGATGGGCCAGGGGTTCATGGCGGGCACCGGGCCCCCGCAGGCGGCGCAGGATCTCGGCAGGACGGCTTCGAGCAGGGAACGGGCGATGGCTGGCGGTTTCACGGCTCAGCGACGCGCGGGGAACCCTCAGCGCCTGCGCGGCCCCAGGCGCTTCTGGAGCCCGGCAAGCCGGTTGAGCGCGTCGAGGGGAGACAGCCGGTCCAGCTCCAGGGCGGCCAGCTCGTCCAGGACCAGCTCCTCCGCCGAGAAAAGCGAACCGGGGTCGGGCTGGCGTTTTCCCTTGGGGGGGGCGACAGGCCCTTCGGGAGGGAGGCCCCCGGGCCCTGCGGCCGGGGACCGCGAGCGCTCCGTGGCGGCCAGGCTTTCCCTGATTTCCTCCGCCCGTTCCACCACGCTCCGCGGGATGCCCGCGAGTCCCGCCACGTGGATGCCGTAGGAACCGGCGGCGGGTCCGGGGACCACGCGCTTGAGGAACACCACCTCGCCCTCGCGTTCCTCCACCGCCATGGACAGGTCCACGAGGCGCTCGTGCCGCATGGCGGTCAGCTCGTGGTAGTGCGTGGCGAAGAGCGCGCGGCAGCCGATGGCGTCCAGCACGTGCTCGCTGACCGCCCAGGCTATCGCCAGGCCGTCCTGGGTGCCGGTCCCCCGCCCCACCTCGTCCATGATGACGACGCTCCTCCGGCTCGCATTGTTGAGTATGCCGGCGGTCTCGTGCATTTCCAGCAGGAAGGTGGACTCGCCCCTGGCCAGGTTGTCCTGGGCGCCCACCCGGCAGAAGATCCGGTCGGCCGCCCCCACGCGGGCGGAGGCGGCGGGAACGAAGGAGCCAGCCTGGGCCATGAGGACGATCAGGGCGTTCTGCCTGAGGAAGGTGGACTTGCCCGCCATGTTCGGCCCGGTGATCAGGGAGAAGCTCGGCCCGTCCGCGTCCAGCTCCAGGTCGTTGGGGATGAACTCGCCCGCGCCCATGTGGGCCTCGACCACCGGGTGCCTGCCACCCCGGACCGACAGGGCTCCCGAGTCGTCCACCAGGGGCCTCGAGTAGCCGCGGACCGTGGCGGCGGTGGCCAGGCTGGTGGCGCAGTCGATCTCCGCTATCTCCGCGGCGAGCTCCTGGAGGGCCGGGGTATCGGCCTTGAGGCCCGACCTCAGTTCCAGGAACAAGGTCCGTTCCAGCTCGACGATTCGCTCGGCGGCGCCGGTGATGTCCGATTCCAGGCTGGCCAGGCGCTCGGTGCTGAAGCGCTCGACCCCGGCCATGGACTGGCGCTTGATGAAGTGCGCGGGTGCGGACGCGGCGTCCCTCCGGGACAGCTCGAGGAAGTACCCGATGACCCGGTTGTACTTGACCCTGAGCCCGGACAGGCCAGTGGCCGCGCGCTCGTCCTCCAGGTAGCGCTCCAGGACGCCGTGGGCGTCGGCCTTGAGGGCCCTGAGGCCGTCCAGCTCGGCGTTCCAGCGCTCCCTCATGATCCCGCCCTCGGTGATCAGGGCCGATGGTTCGTCCGCGATGGCCGAGGACACGAGGTTCGCGAAGCGCTCCAGGCTGTCGCGCGAAGCTCCGAAGACCCGCATGCCCTCTGGCCGGTCCGCGGGCAGGGCATCGGAGAGGGCGAAGGCGGCGCGTATGCTGTCGCGGATGGCCAGGAGGTCCCTGGCGTTGGACTTGTCCATCGCCAGGCGGGCGGCCAGCCTCTCCAGGTCCAGGCAGGCGGAGAGCGAGCGGCGGACGCGCTCCAGCGAGCGCTGGTCCCGGTAGAGGGCGTCCACCGCGTCGAGCCTGCGGCCGATAGCCTCGACGGAGCGCAGCGGCTGGAGGATGCGCTTGCGGAGCGCGCGCGCGCCCATGGCGGTGCGCGTGAAGTCCAAGGTATCGAGGAGCGTGTAGGCTCGCCCCCCGTCCCTGAGGTTGCGGTCCAGCTCCAGGTTCTTCTGGCTCGACTCGTCTATCGCCACGTGCTCGGCGTCGTCCGCCCCCTTGAGCGCGGTGACCTGGGCCAGGGGCAGCCTGAGGGATTCGGACAGGTACTCGAGGGCCATGCCGGCGGCGGCGAGGGCCGGATCCGCGTCGTCGAAGCCGAAACCCTTCATGCCCGCGGTCTTGAAATGCTTCCTGAGCGCGTCCAGTCCCTGCTGGAGGGAAAAGGTCCAGTCGGGAAAGCGGTTGACCACCGGACCGGGATTTTCCTCCAGCATGCGCGCCACCTGCGGATCCTGCAGGGTGGATTCCCTCACCAGGAGCTCGCGGGGGGCCAGGCGCCAAAGCTCGCGGCGCAGGCGTTCGACATCGGAGGCCGGGAAGGAGCAGGCGCGGAACTCGCCGGTGGAGGCGTCGATCCAGGCCAGGGCGAAGCGCTCGCCCAGACGCCCGAAGGCGGCCAGCCAGTTGTTGCTGCCCGAATCCAGGTAGTCCTCGTCCAGGGCCGTGCCCGGGCTGACCACCTCCACCACGGCCCGCTCGATGATGCCCTTGCCCTTGCCGGGCGAGCCGAGCTGCTCGCAGATGGCGACCTTCCGGCCGGCCTTGAGGAGGCGGGATATGTAGCCGCGGGAGGCGTGCCAGGGGATGCCGCACATGGGCGCGTCCTGCCGCCTGGTGAGGGTCAGGTTCAGGAGGGCGCTCGCCTCCAGCGCGTCGTCGAAGAACATTTCGTAGAAATCGCCCAGGCGGAAGAACAGGATCTCGTCGCGGTGGGCGGCCTTGATGCGTTCGTACTGTTCCAGGAGGGGGATCTGTTCGGCCATCGCGGTTGCATTATAGGGCAACATGGACTACGATACAATGCAGATACCGACGTGCGAGGCTGCCGTGGAAGAAGCGCTGTTCTACAGGGAATCGGGAAACGTACTCTACATACGCGCCCAGGGGCACATAGCCGTCAAGCTCTGCGCAGAGCTGAAGGCCAGGGTCTTCGAACGGCTGGAAGCCAACCCGCCGGTCCAGAGACTCTACGTGGACCTCGGTCCCTGCGAGTACATGGACTCGACCTTCATGGGCCTCCTGGTGGGTTTCAACAAGCGGCTGCTCCGTTTTTCCGAGAAGCCCATCACCATACTGCGGGCCAACGAGACCTGCCAGAAGCTCCTGCGGACCATCGGCATCACGCGCCTGGTGGAGCTGAGCGACGAGGCGGTTCCCTTCCCGGAGCTGGAGCCGATCGGCTCGGCCGGCGCGGCCCCGGCGGGCATGCTCCTGGACGCGCACGAGGACCTGGCCGGGCTGTCCGAGGAGAACGAGAAGAAGTTCGCCGGCCTCCTGTCCATCCTGGAACAGAAAGCCAGGGACGAGAAGGCCGACTGAGGCTCCGCCCGCCCAGGGCGAGGCCCCGCCCGCTCAGGGCGACCCGGCCGACGCGCCGAGCAGGGCCTGGATCACCTTGTCCGTGATGTCGATCATGGGACTGAACCAGATGACCGCGCTCCCCACGGAGTCCGCGCTCCGCGAATTGATCACCAGGGAATAGCCGTCCAGCTCCGCCACCGACTGTATGGTCCGGTACAGGGCCTGCGCGAACGAGTCGCTCATGGCCAGGGCCTTGGCCTTGTCGTCGATCTCCGCCTGCTTGACCTTGATGAAATCCGACAGGAACTGGGCCTTCCGGTAGAGCTGCTCGTCCAGGGCCTTCAGGGCGACCGCGTCGCCCTTGGCCTGCAGCTCCAGGCGCTTCTTCTGCAGTTCCTTGATCTCGTCGCCGAGGCGCTTGATCTCGTCCTGCACCCGCGCCTTCTCTTCCTCGAAGGCGCGCACGGCATGCGAATCCTTGTCGTAGGTCAGGTACACCTTCTGCAGGTCGATGACCGCCACCCGGGTGATCTGCTGGGCGACGGCCGTGCCTGCCAGCGCGGCGGCGAACATCAAGACGGCTAGGGCTCTCTTCATCTCTGTCTCCTGCAGGGCGGTGTACCGGCTGCTCCCGCCGCGGGGCGGGAGCCCGGTGTCTCAATTGAGGGGCTGGGTGATGCTGAGCACGAAATCCCAGTTCCCGCTTGGGTCGGCCGACTGGAGGCCGTCCGAACCGGCGTAGAAACGCTTGGCGAAATACAGCCGGAAGGGGAACTGCGGGATGGTGAACCTGAGGCCCAGGCCCGCGCTGAAGGCGAAGTTGGACGCCCCCAGGGAGGACCAGGAACCGGCGGTTCCGGCCCCGGTCTCCTCTACCACCGCCCGGACGTCCACCAGCCCGGTTTCGGTGGCCAGGGCCGCGGCGTCCAGGAAGGCGTCGAAGGACAGGACGCCAGGGACCACCGGCAGGCGCAGTTCCAGCCAGTTCTCCCAGAGCGAGGTGCCCCGCAGGTAGCCCAGCTGCTGGCCCCAGCCGCGGCCGACGAAGGTTCCGTCGATGCGCAGGAGCTCGTAGTCCGAGGCCACCGGCTCGGCTTCCCCGAACCAGGGCATCATGGCGGTGAAGCCGGAGTGCGCGGCCAGCACCAGCTTGAGCGACCAGGAGCTGAAGACCGGGGCGTCGACCAGGGTCAGGTAGCCTTCCACCTTGGTGTCGGAACGGACGAAGCGGGAAAGCTCCGCGGGCAGGAAGCCGGTCAGCGAGAGGCGCTGGCTGGCGAAGTAGCCGTTGGAGGGGTCGTACCAGAGGTCCAGCCCGTTGAGGTAGGTCTTGGCGTACACGGTATTGGACAGGAGCCACGCGTTCAGGTTGTCCGAGATGGTGCTGTCCAGGGGGTTGAAGAGCGAATCGTCGTAGGTCTTGTCGGTGAGGCCGACGATGTAGCCGCCGCCCAGGCCCAGGTCGCCGACCGGGGTCTTGAAGGTGTAGCCGCTGGACAGCCCCAGGCTGAAGGTCCAGGTGTCGTAGTCCATGAGGCTGTCGCCGGGTATGACGCGGCCGGCGGCCTCGTAGTCCTCCCAGCTGGCGTAGGGATCGGGCACGCCGTCGAGGTTCCCGTCCTGGGCGGCCGTCAGACCGGCGTGCTTGAAGGAGAAGTCGACGCCGCCCGACCAGCGCTGGCCCATGAGCCAGCCTTCGCGGAAGCCGAGGGTCAGGTCCTGGGTGTCGGGGGAAATGTTCACGCCCACCGAGAGCGTCTGCCCGCGGCCGAGGAAGTTCTTGTCGTTCCACTTGACCAGGCCCACGAGCGGGAAGGAATCGGCGTCGCCGCCGGGCACGTAGGACATGCCGAACTGGATGTCCGCGGTGCTCTGCTCCTCCACGTTGATCACCAGGTCCACGTACGGCTCCTCCGAACCCTGCTCGTAGGACGGGGCGATCGACGAGAAGTACTGGAGCGCGTAGAGGTTGCGCAGTCCTTCCATGATCCTGGCCTTGGAGAACACGTCGCCGCTCCGTATGGGAACCTCGCGGCGGAGCACGTGCTCCAGGGTCTTGACGTTGCCGCGGAAGATGACGTCCTCGATGAGGGCCTGCTGGCGCTCGGTGACGATGATGCGGAAGGCGATGGTCCCGCGCTCCTCGTCCCTGGACTCCGCCAGGTCGAAGCCGTTGTAGATGTAGCCGTTGTCGAAGTAGAGGTCGGCGACGCGGGACTGGTCCTGCATGAGCCGCTCGTAGTTGAGCACGGCGCCCGGCTTCTGTCGGACCAGGGCGGCCAGGGTCTCGGTGGTGAACACCTCGTTGCCCTGGAAGTCCATGCCGCCATACAGGTACTTGCGCCCCTCCTCCACCACGAAGGTGAGCGTCAGGAGGCGGACCCCGGATTCCGACAGCGCGACATCGCGGCGCACGTCGGTCACGGCGGCGTCTATGAAGCCGCGCTTCTTGTAGTACAGCTCGACGGCCTGGCGGCTCTCCTCGAGCTTGGTCTCGCTGAACTGGCCGGACTGGAAGAGGGCCTTCTCCTTGAGCGACATCTCGCCCTTGAGCGAGGACGCCGACAGGGACTCCGCGCCCTCGAACAGGATTGCGTCGACCACGTTCCGGGAGCCTTCCTGCACGGCGAAGACCACCTCGAAATTGCCGTCCGGCCTGGCGTCGGCCCTGGCGGACACCGTGGCGTCCGGGAAGCCCTTCTGCTGGTACAGCTGGCGTATCGCTATCTCGTCCAGGCGCAGGCGCGAGGCGTTGAAGATGGTGCGGGACTTGGTCGAAAGCACGTCGAGGATCTCCGAGCTCCGCAGCCCGCTGTTGCCCTCGATGCGGACCGCCGCGACGGACGGGCTCTCCTTGAGCCGGAATACGACGATGACCGCCGAGTAGGAAGCGTCCGCGGGCACCGCCTCCGGCGAGATCTCCGCGAAGTAATCCAATCCGTACATCCTGGCGAGGAGGGCCAGCCACAGTTCCTCGGTGAAGACCTTGCCCCGGAACTCCTTCACGATGGGATCGAGGTCGGCGTCCGCGACCACCACGGTGCCTTCGAAGCGGATATCCTTGATGACCTTCCCCAGGTACCAGTCGGGGGCCGCCTGGGCGGCGGCGAAGGACAGGGCGAGCAGGAGGAACGCGCTCAGCGCGAAGAAGCGTCTCATAATGGTTGCCTTCCTCATTTAAGGGGGATACTCCAAAATAGCGAAAAGGTTTGATCGGTTACGAACAAAGTGTCCGGATGCTCGGGCCGGAAGCTCCACGACAGCAGGAAATGGGGGG
>JAKLIU010000073.1 GCA_022709445.1 Spirochaetota bacterium
GTCTCGTCGGGCGAGAGGGCCAGGGACAGGGCGCCGGTCACGTCCAGCTGGGTGAAGGCGGCCGAAAGTCCCTCGCTCCCCTCGGCGGGGATCTTGATGCGGTATGCGCCGGATACGCGCTGCCCGTTCCGCAGCGATCCGGTGAACACGGTGACGTCGTCGCTGGATGGCCAGACCACCTGGCTGACCACGGTGTTGCCCTGCAGGAAGAGGTATGGCATGGCCTTCACCGCGTCCTCGCGCCCGAAGTCGTCGGGATTGAGCCGGAACAGGAAGATGTTGCGGCCGTCCTTGCACAGGAGCACCTTCGCTCCGTCGGGCGAGATCCAGAACGAGTCGAAGTTGGTGTCGTAGGGGAAGGGCGCCTTGCCCACCAGGATTCCCGGCGGCACGATGCCCGAATAGATGGCCTGGGTGAAGAACTCCTCGGGCATGATCCGGTACAGGGAGCGGTCGCGCAGCACGTACAGGCTGCCGTTCTGGCTCCATCGGGCCTGGGATATGCGCCCCGAGCCTATCTTGCGCCAGCTCTCGTCGGGCACCCGGCCGGCACGCGCCTGCTCCGCCGAGTAGTAGAAGAGCTCGCCGGCCTTGCTGTACACGAAGTGCCGCGAGTCGGCCGACCAGCGGGCGGGGAAGCCGTCCACCGAGTACTCCAGCCCCCTGGCCACCACGGATTCCTTCTCCCCGGACAGGTCGAAGAGGATCAGGTCCCCGCGGGCCGGCGAGGTCGGCGAGAGGTACAGGAGCATGGTGCCGTCGGGCGATGGGCGCGAGTCCACCAGCCGGCCCTGCTGGACCGGGGCTCCCCGCGCGAAGGATGGGAATCCGGCCACCGGCTGGAGGTTCCCGAAGCCCCGGTCCGTCATGAAGACGCCGAAGCGGTTGCGGATCTGCAGGCGGCGGCCGTCGTCGAGGACCGCCACCGATTCGGGGTAGAAGGTCAGCTGGGTGAGTTCGCCGGTCTCCGCGTCCGCCGAGAAGAGCGTGTCGTAACCTTCCTCCCCGGGTATGTCCACCCGGGCGGTGAACAGGACTATGTCCTCGGCGGACAGGTCCGGGCCCAGGAATTCCAGGTCCGCCCCGGCTCGCAGGGCAGAGGACAGCAGGATCAGGAGGAGGACGGCGTTGCGCAGGCGGGTCATGGTCATGGCTTACCCCTTCGAGATATTTTCGGCATGTTCGGGCGCGGAGGAAAGCGCAAGCCGACGACGGTTCTTGCCACGGATGCCCGGATGGATGGTACTATGATCCATCACGTAATATGGGGGAGTCCAGTGCGCTTCATATCCGTCCGGACCAAGATGGTCATATCCGTCGGCATTCCCGTCCTCCTGGTGGTGCTCGCCATAGCCGTATTCGCCGGCTCCCGTTTCTCCGGCGCGCTGGAGGAGAACGCCAAGGAAAAGGCCGTGCTGATGGCCTCCGAGCGCGCCGCGGTCACCAAGAATTTCCTGGCCGGCGGCATGCAGATAGCCCGGGACCTGGCCGGGCTCGCCCGCGGCTACGAGGGCATCCCCGTCGACCTGCGGCGTTCCCTCCTGTCCCTGGTGGCCCACGAGACCCTTGAGGCCAACCTGAATCTGCTCGCGGCCTGGTACATCTTCGAGCCGGACGCCATTGACGGGCTGGACGGCAGCCACCGGGGAGAGCCCGGCCACACCGACGACGGGCGCTTCGTGCCGTACTGGTACCGCGACGCCGGGGAGGTGTCGCTCGAGTTCGCCACCCTCGACCCGGAGGGAACCACGGGCGACTACTACGACGTGCCCCTGCGAGAACGCCGCGAGTACCTGTCGGATCCCTACGAGTTCGAGCTGAGCTCGGGGACCGCCGTGCGCTGCATCTCCTTCGCGGTTCCAATCATCAGGGAAGGCAAGGCGATCGGCGTGGCTGGCGTGGACTACATCCTGCGCGACCTGGCCATCGTGGCGGACGCCACGCGGGCGGGGGAACGCTACGCGTTCATACTTGCGGGCGACTCGACCCTGATCTCGTACCCGGACCAGTCCCTGCTGGGCAAGACCGTGGCCGAGGCCCTCCCGCGCGAGGAGGCGCTCTACGGCATCACCGCCAGCCTGGCCTCGGGAATCAGGCTCGAGTACGACGAGGTCTCCCCGGTGACGGGCAAGCGGGCCTTCACCGTGTACGAGCCGGTCAAGCTGACGGTGTCCGACCCGCCGTGGACCTTCGGCATCTCCATGCCGTACTCGGAGGTGCTGGCGCCGGTACGCGAAGCTACCCTGCTGATGGGCGTCGCCGGGCTGGTGGCCGCCCTCCTGGTGTCAGGCATCACCCTGCTGGCCGTGCGGGTGGTGCTGTCTCCCCTGGCCAGGCTGGAGGCGGCGCTCCGCGAGGTCGCGGCCGGCGACGGGGACCTGACCCGGCGCCTGGTTCAGGACTCCCGCGACGAACTGGGGCGCATGGCGGAATCCTTCAACACCTTCGCGGGGCGCCTGGGCGGGACGGTGCGCCAGGTGCAGGAAACGGCGAGCCGGCTCAGGGACGATGGCCGGGAGCTGGGGGCGGGCATGGACCGCACCCTGCACGCGGCGGAGCGCATACGGGACGCGGTCGGCTCTGTCCGTGCCCTGGTCGACGAGCAGGCGGCGGGCTCCACGGAGACGGGGGCGGCCCTCAACGGCATAGCGGAGGGCGTCGCGCGGCTGTCTTCTTCAATAGAAGCCCAGGCCTCGGGAGTGACGGAGAGCTCCGCCTCGGTGGAGGAGACGCTGTCCAGCATCGCCTCGGTGGCCAAGTCAGTGGACCGCATGGCCATGGACCTCGGGGACCTGACCCTGGCGTCCGAATCCGGCCGCGGGAAGCTCTCTTCGGCGGGCCAGGCCGCGATCCGGGTCCTGGAGCAGTCCAAGGCCCTGGTCAAGATCAATGCCGTGATCGCGTCAGTCGCGGCGCGCACCAATCTGCTGGCCATGAACGCCGCCATCGAGGCTGCCCACGCGGGGGATTCCGGGGCGGGCTTCGCGGTGGTGGCGGACGAGATCCGCAGCCTGGCCGAGCAGAGCGGCGAGCAGGCCAAGGCCACGGGACGCGAGCTCAGGGCCATCGGCGAGTCCATCGCCCAGGTGGCCGAGGCCACCGTTGAGGCCGAACGATCCTTCGCGGAGGTCAAGGCCCGGCTTGACGGCATCAACCAGCTGTCGTTCGAGGTGAAGAACGCGATGGAGGAGCAGAACGAGGGGTCGAAGCAGGTGCTCACCGCCCTGTCGGACATAAACCGGGAGACCGAGGCGGTGCGCCAGGCCTCCGGGGAGATGTCCGGGGCCATCGCGGCCGTGCTGGAGGAGATGCGCCGCCTGGAGAAGTCCAGCCTGGACATCAAGGGCATCGTGGAGGCTTCCGACGCGGAGGCCGACGGGATCGCAAAGGCTGCGCGCGAGGCCGCGGACATGGCCGACCGCACCGCTGACAGCATCGGGCGGCTGTCGGATGCGGCCGGCAGGTTCAGGATAGACTGACGGGAAGGACTACCTGAGCGGGAAGAACGAGTCGCAGTGCCCCGAACCCTTGATCTTCTGGTGGGTGATGCGGCACGTTCCTTCCTTGCCCTCGTCAACCTTGATGATCTGCTTGTCCGCGTAGTACGAGCGTTGCCCGTCCCACTGTATGCACGCGTAGCAGTGCTTCTTGCCGGCTTCCTTCATTTCCTGGGACATCTCGGTTCCTTTCACTATCCAACATTTCCGTATCGGATGTTTTTTACCGGCGGATTATACCATGGCTCCCGGGAGCAGGCGTGACAAAAGCTCCGCCACGGCCCCCTCGCCGTGCGGCAGCGTCGACACGTGCCGGGCGGCGGCCAGCACGTCCGCCCGCGCGTCCGCCGGGGCGCAGCCCGCGCCTGCCCAGGCCACCATGCCCAGGTCGTTGCCGGAGTCGCCCACGGCCATGACCTCCTCCCGGGGAACGCCCAGCCGTTCCGCGGTCCAGGCCAGGGCGTGCGCCTTGTCGGCCCCCGGCGGCAGCACCTCCAGGAAGCAGGGTTTGGAGACCAGCAGTTCCGCCACCCCGGCCAGGAGGCGCCTGGCCTCCGGCAGGGCGGCCTGGATCCGTCCGGGATCCCCCGCGGCCAGCAGCTTGGACCGGGGGACGGACGCGAGCTCGGCCGCCGTGGCCACCCGGTTGGGCAGGCCGGTCAGGCGGCTGTCCTCTTCCGTCCAGGGGTTGCGTTCGCTCACCAGGATGGTGCCTTCATCGTAGGCCTGGCAGGGCAGGCCCAGCCGGGCCAGCGCCTCCACGACCCGAGAACAGTCCGCCGGCGACAGGGTGATGCGACGCAGCATCGCCCCTCCGTCCACCTCGCGGATCTCCGCGCCGTTCACGCAAATCATGGGCAGTCCCCTGCCGGGCATGCCAAGCCCGATGGCGTAGGGCATCATCGATTCGACGGTCCGTCCCGAGGCCAGGATCACCGGGATGCCGGAGGCCAGCACGCGGCGCACGGCGCGCGCGTTCGCTTCGGGAACGGTCAGGTCGGGGGCGAGGAGCGTGTCGTCGAGATCGAGGGCGACCAGTGAAATCCGCATGGCCGGGGAGTATAGCACGCGCGCCGGGCTTGTGCGCGCCCGGACAAACAGGCTAGGCTTCCGGCCATGAGCGACGAAGACCGGGCGGGCAGCCGGATGATGCGCGAGAGCGGCAAGCTTTCCCTGTTGACCATGGTGTCCCGCGTCCTGGGGCTGGTGCGCGATTCCACGCGGGCGGGCATGCTGGGCACCAAGGTGCTGGGGGAGTCCTTCACCACGGCCTTCAGCACGCCCAACTACTTCCGCAGGCTGTTCGCCGAAGGCTCCATGGCCGTCGCCCTCATCCCCACCATGAAGGCATATTTCACCGCGGGCCGGGACCGGGAGACCGAGGAGTTCCTGTCGGCCACCTTCACCGTGCTCCTCTACGCGGTGGGCCTGGTCGTCGCCGCCGGCGTGGCGGCGTCCGGGGCCATTGCCGGCCTGTTCGGGGCGGTGGCCAAGGCGGGAACCCCGGTGGACACCGTGGAGCTGGCAGCCCTCCTGCGGATCATGTTCCCCTTCCTGGCCCTGGTGTCGGTGGCGGCCTTCCTCCAGGGCATCCTGAACGCCAGGGACGTGTTCGGCCCGCCGGGCTACGCGCCCATCCTGTTCAACCTGGCCTTCATAGCGGTGCCCTGGCTGATCGGGAGCTGGATGCCCAATCCCGCGCGGGCCATGGCCGTCGGCGTGCTGGTCGGCGGCTTCCTGCAGGCTGCCTGCCAGCTGCCCGCGGTCCTGCGCCTCGGGGTGCGCTTCCGCATCGTATCGCTTCGGAAGGCCTTGGCGAATCCCGGCATGAAGCGGGTGATGCGGCTCATAGCGCCCACCGTCATCGGCATGGCCGCCTACGAGCTCAACGGCCTGGTGTCCACCGCCCTGGCCAACGGGACGGGGGCCGCGACCAGCATCTCGCTGTCGATCAGGCTGCAGGAGCTCATCCTGGGGGTCTTCATCGTGTCGCTCGGCACGGTCCTCCTGCCGGACCTGGCTGGCCTGGCGGCCCGGGGCGATTCCCGGAACTTCGTGGGGCGCTTCGTCCGCGGGGTGGAAACCGCGCTGCTCTTCACCGTGCCCGTCGCGGTCTTTTCCATAATAGAGCGCGTCGACATGATCACCCTCCTGTTCAAGACCGGCAAATTCGACGACTCCTCGGTGGCGCAGACCGCGAGCGCGTTTTTCTGCCACTCCCTCGGCCTGGTCTTCATAGGGCTCAACCGGATCATGGCTCCGGCGTTCTACGCCCGGGGCGACACGCGGAAGCCCACGGGGGCCGGGATAGCCTCGTTCGCGGTGAACATCGCCCTGGCCCTCATCCTGTCCGCGTTCATGGGCGGGGACGGCATCGCCCTGGCCCTGTCCATCGCCAGCATGGTCAATACGGTCATCCTGGTGTTCATGCTGTTCGGGCTCGGGCTCGAGGGGCTTGGCGCCGGACTGCGCTCGGCGGCGGTCTACACGCTCAAGCTGGCGCTCTACTCGGCCCTGGCCGCTGCGCCTGTCCTGGCCCTCCGGGGGCCGCTGCAGGCCTGGTTCGGGGCGTACAAGAGCCGCCTGGTATACGCGGGCATGCCGTTCCTGGTTTCCGCCCTGGTTTTTTGCCTCGTGGGCATCGGATTGCTCGTCCTGACCAGGGATTCCGTGGCCTTGACCGTGATTTCCTCGTTCAGGAAGGGCAGGCCGCGGACCGGTGCCTGAGCGCTTCGGGTACCGCCTTGGCACGGAAGCCGGGAGCTGGCATGGTATCTGCACGGAATTGCCGGAATTCCCGGTGCGCCCTTGACAAAAACGCGGGCCATTGGTATTGTACCGGCGCTTCTCAAGCCCTTGTAGCTCAGTTGGCAGAGCACATCCATGGTAAGGATGAGGTCAACGGTTCGATTCCGTTCGAGGGCTCTATATTCACCTTTTGGTGAACCAGGGCTTCGCAAGCCGGTTGGAGCTCCGCGCCATCCGTTCGAGGGCTCTTCATTCACCTGCCGGTGAATCATGGCGTGCTGTGTTTTGATCGGGGGGCTGGGCGGTGGCGTTCGTCGTCGGCCGTCGTGAGTCTCTTTTTTTTTCGGCGGGACCGGCAAGCCGGTCGCACGCCCATCTTTCCGTAAGGACCGTACCATGGCGAGCAAGAAGCAGGTAGTTGAAATCATTGCTCTCGCGTGCACCGAGTGCAAGAGGCGCAACTATACGACCACGAAAAACCGCAAGACCATGCAGGAAAAGCTTGAGCTGATGAAGTACTGCAAGTGGGACCGCAAGCACACCATGCACAAGGAAACCAAGGTAAAGTAAGGCTCCGGCGGCCCGCCGCGGCCGCCAGCGACTGCGCCGCAGTCGCGGCGCGAGGCGAAGGGGTTTTTCGAGCCCCCTCGCCTCGCGCCTAGGCCAGTAGCTCTAATGGTAGAGCGCCGGTCTCCAAAACCGGATGTTGAGGGTTCGAGTCCTTCCTGGCCTGTACAGTCCCGGATCGGCGGTTTTTCCGCCGTAACGCCGCGAAACCGCGCCTACGGGCGCGGTCTGTCCGTCAGCAGCGCCCCCGGGCGAGGCTGTTCGGACGGGCTCGCCCAGACAGCCAGCAAGGAGCCGGTATGAAAAAGATAGTCCAGTTCTTCAAGGACAGCTATGGCGAGCTCAGGAAGGTCATCTGGCCGACCAGGGAGAACGTCATGGCCTCGACGATGGTCGTGATCGTGTCCACCGTCATCGTGGCCGTCTTCCTCGGACTGGTGGATTTCCTCCTCGTCCGGGGCATAGACCTCTTCTTCTGACCCGGTAGCCCGAATGGCCAAATCCTGGTACGTCCTGCACGTCTACTCCGGTTACGAGAACAAGATCGAGCGGACGATACGGATGATGCTCTCCAACAACGACCTCGACCCCGCGGTGGTGACCGACATAAAGGTGCCCAGCGAGGACGTGGTCGACGTGAAGGACGGCAAGCGCCGCACCAGCTCGCGGAAGATGCTCCCCGGCTACATCCTGGTGGAGATGGATCTCCCCGAGGCGAACTGGAAGGCCACCTGCTCGGGAATCCGCAAGATCACCGGCGTCACCGGTTTCGTGGGCGCCACCATGCACAACAAGCCCGCGCCCATCTCCTCGGAGGAGGCGCGGCACATCCTGCAGCGCGCCGGCGAGATACGCGGGGACCGGCCGGCCAAGTCCCGCCAGAATTTCGCCGTGGGCGAGCAGGTGAAGATCATCGACGGCCCCTTCGATTCGTTCACGGGGACCATCGAGGAAGTGAACCAGGAAAAGAGCAAGCTGAAGGTCATGGTGGGCATCTTCGGGCGGGCGACGCCCGTGGAGGTCGACATGCTTCAGGTGGAAAAGACGTAAGGCGGCGCCGAAGGGCGCTTTCCATAGAACGGGTACAGCAGGCAGGCTCCTGAGGGCGCCTGCCGCTCCGCATGATGGGAGCTTCCGGTCCCACCCGATCGGGAGCGCTATCCCCGGCAACCGAACCCCGCGAGGGTCGGACCGGGGCCCCGGAAGCCGCATGGCGTCCGGGGACACCACGAAAGGAGTCTATCATGGCTAAGAAAGTGGTCACCGCGGTCATCAAGCTGCAGTGCCCCGCGGGCAAGGCGACGCCCGCCCCGCCCGTGGGTCCGGCCCTCGGCCCCCACGGCGTCAGCGCCCCGCAGTTCTGTCAGCAGTTCAACGACAGGACCAAGAGCATGGAGGCCGGCCTCACCATCCCGGCGATCATCACGGTCTACAAGGACAAGAGCTTCACGTTCATCCTCAAGACCCCGCCCGCCTCCGTCCTGATCAAGAAGGCGATGGGCCTGGACAAGGGATCCCCCGTGCCGCACAAGCAGAAGGTCGGCAAGATCCCGCACGCCAAGGTGACCGAGATCGCCAAGCTCAAGCTCAAGGACCTGTCGGCCAACGACATCGCCGCCGCCGAGCGCATCATCGCCGGTACCGCCCGCAGCATGGGCGTCGAAGTGGAGTGGTAAGCCATGAAGCACGGTAAGAAATATCGCGACGCGGTCAAGAAGGTCGACGCCAGCAAGTCCTACGAGCTGTCCGAGGCCTGCGCGCTGCTCAAGGAAATGAAGATCGCCAAGTTCGACGAGACCGTCGAGGCCCACATCCGCCT
>JAKLIU010000074.1 GCA_022709445.1 Spirochaetota bacterium
GAACATGGCTGCCTTCGCGGCCCAGAACGACCGCTCCGGCTACGCGCCGCTGTCGAGCGCCGCCGAGGCCTGGGCCGCCCTGAAGGACGGTTCCGCCGCGGTGCTGGACGTGCGCACCAACGGCGAGCGGCGCAAGCTGCCGGTAGCGGGCGTGACGCACATACCCCTGGACGAGATGGAATGGCGCATGGACGAGATCCCCGTCGGCCCGCTCCTCATCCTGTCGCGCGCCGGCTACGAGAGCCACATCGCGCTCAGGAAGCTCGCCCAGTCCGGTCGGACGGATGTAAAAAACGTTTCCGGCGGCGCGCTGAGCCTGTCCCTGGTTCCGGGCTTCGTCCCCGGCGTTGAATGACCCGGTTCACTGAAACCATTTCCGTACGCGGAACATAATAAGGAGATTCGACATGGCAGATTCAATCGACGAGATGATCAAGGGCGGCGCCAAGGTGGTGGACGTCCGGAGCCCAGACGAGTTCGAGGACGAGCACTTCCCGAACGCGCTCAACATCCCGGTGAACCAGCTTCCCAACCGCATGAAGGAAATCGGCGACCCGTCTTCCCCCGTGGTCCTGTACTGCGCCTCCGGAGCGCGGAGCGCCATGGCGGCCCGCATGCTCAGCGCGTCCGGCTTCAAGAAGGTGGTCAACGCCGGCGGCCTCTACGACATGCCCGGCATGTAAAAGAAAAGGCGCGTCCCGGTTTGCCCCGGACGCGCCCTGAACAGCCCCTTTCGGGAATTCGTGGATTACGAGAAGATCGCCTCCACGGCGGCCACGGTTTCCGCGCAGATCGCGTCGGCCTCCGCCCTCAGGGCGGCGGCCTTTTTTTTCATGTCGGCCACGTAGGCCGCGTCGGCGATGGAACCCAGGTTGATGAGCACGTTGAGCGCGGCGCCGTGCGCCCCGGCCCGGGCCATCAGGGCCGCGACGCCGGCGTCCGAGGCCGAGTTCCGGTTGCCGGCCACCGCCTCGCGCGCCAGCCTGAGGGCCTCCACGCAGGCGAGGGCGGTCTCCATGGGCACGTTGGCCGCGGCCTTGTATCCGTCCTGCATGGCCTTCTCGCGGGCGGCCTTCTCGGCCTCGGTGTTCTTGGGCAGCTTGCCCGCCTCCATCACCGCATTGAAGGCCTCCGTGTCCTCGTCCACCGCGCGGGCCAGCCTGTCCTTCACCGCCTGCGCGCGAAGGGCCATGTCGGACATGGACTTCCAGGACGACTCGTAGCCCTTCTTGCCGACGGTCAGGTTGCCCACCATCGCTGCGAGCGCGGCCGCCAGGGAACCCGCCAGCGCGGCCACCGAGCCGCCGCCGGGAGCCGGAGATTCGGAAGAAACCTCGTCCACGAAGTCGGTCACGGTCATCGCCATGAGCGGGGCGGGAGCCTTGGCCGTGTACTCGATGATCTTCTTGCCCGGCTCGAAGGCAGCCACCGAATCCAGGCCCATGGAGCGGATCGCCGTCTCCACCAGCTCGCGCTCGGGCGCGCCCTCGCCCTTGCCCATGCGGACCAGGTAGTGCCTGCCGGCCAGGGCGATGGGCTCGAGCGGCAGGAGGCCCACGACCTCGGAACCGGTGACGCGCAGGCCGATCTTCTCCGCTTCTTCCTTCACGGTCTCGTACACCACGTGCAGGGGCGTCTCGCGGAAGTTGGTCAGGTTGATGGACACCTGGGCGCAGCGGTAGCTGTCGATGTACCAGCCTATGGCGCGCACGTTCTTGAGGCGCCCCGGCACCATGACGTTCTTGCCGTCCGGCCCCTTGACGAGGTTGCCGGCCGCGTCGCGGGCCGCCCGGCCGCCTTCGCGCACGGACAGGGCCACTTCGTTGGCCAGCTTCTTGTCCCGGGTGTTCAGGTTCACGTTGTAGGCGACCAGGAACTCCCGCGCGCCGACCACGGTGGCTCCCCAGGCGGGGACGAAGGTCGCCGGGCCATAATCCGGCTTCCACTCGGGCTTGGCCAGCTTGTCGGCCAGCGCCTCGTACTCGCCCGAGCGGATGTCGGCCAGGCTCCGCCGCTCGGGCCGCGTGGCCGCGTACTCGTAGAGGTACACGGGAACCTTGAGGGCTTCCGCGATGCGCTTGCCGGCCTCGTTGGCCAGCTCGACGCACTCGTCCATGGTCATGCCGGCCACCGGCACGAAGGGGCAGACGTCCATCGCGCCCATGCGCGGGTGGGCGCCGGAGTGCCTGGCCATGTCGATGAGCCTGGACGCCGCCACCGCCGACTTGACCGCCGCCTCCACGGCCGCCTCGGGCCCGCCCACGAAAGTGAACACGGTGCGGTTGGTGTCCGCGCCGGGGTCCACGTCCAGCAGGGTGACGCCGGCTACCGACGAAATCTCCCTGGCTATCGAGTCTATGACCGACTTGTCGCGGCCTTCGCTGAAATTGGGAACGCACTCCACGAGCTTGCTGCTTGCCATCTGTCCACCTCTCTCCTTTTTCCCGGGCTCCGCCGACGGGGGCGCATGCCCGGGGCGGCCGGAGTATAGCACGGTGCTTCCAGGATGTTGAACCGGGGCGGAGCCGCTCCCGCGCTTCCCCGCGCCGCGCATCCGTGCTAGGATCCATCCATGGCCGCTATGCGACGCATGACGGGACAGGCCAGGGAACGGCTGGTCATCTACCTCCTCAGCCTCGGAGCCGGATGCCTCTCGGGCCTGGTCATCGTCGGGTACCGGGCGTCGATCGCGCTGTTCGAGCGCTCGCGCGAACACCTCCTGCCAGGCATCGCCGCGTCCGCGCCGGCCGTCGCCGCATGGCTGGTCGTGGCGGCGGTCGCCGGACTGGCCGTGGCCCTGCTGGTCAGGATAGCGCCCCAGACCGCCGGATCGGGCATTCCCCAGGTGAAGGCCCTGCTGATGCGCCGTATAGAAGCCGACTGGAAGCGGGAGTTGCCGGCCAAGTTCGCGGGCGGCGCCCTCGCCCTGGGCGCGGGGCTCTCGCTCGGGCGGGAAGGCCCGTCCATACAGCTGGGCGCCCTGACGGGGCAGGCGGTCTGCGGCATCTTCCGCCGCCGGGACCTGGCGCGCTACCTGGTAACCGCGGGGGCCGCGGCCGGCATCTCGGCGGCCTTCAACGCGCCGCTGGCGGGTGTCCTGTTCTGCGTGGAGGAACTCCACCGCAACGTCTCGCCGGTCATGCTCACCGGCGCGTTCATCGCCTCGTTCTGCGCCAACGCGGTGATGTGGGGTTTCTACGGAACCGCTCCCGTCTTCTCCCTGCCGCTCGCCGGCTTCATGCCCCTGGGGACGCTCCTCGCCGCCGTGCTGGTCATAGGCACGGCCTCCGGCCTGCTGGGCGCGGTCTTCAACCGGGGTCTCCTGGGCTTCCAGGCCGCCTTCCGGCGCGCGTGCCCCTCCGGGCCGGCCCGCCTCGCACTGTCCTTCGCCGCGGCTGCCGCGGTCTGCCTGGTCTTTCCCACCGTGACCGGGGGCGGGGAACGGATCATTTCCGGCCTCGGGGACGCGCAGGCCTCCCTGGCTTCCCTGGGACTGCTCTTCGCCGCCAAGCTCGCGTTCACCCTTTTCTCCTACGCATCCGGATCGCCGGGCGGCATCTTCCTGCCCATGCTGTCGCTGGGCGCGCTCGTGGGAGCCCTGTCCCTGCCCCTCCTCGCCGCCCTGGGGCTGGGCGACGGATACCTGAACAACTGCATCCTGATAGGCATGGTGGGCTTCTTCACTGCCGTGGTCCGGGCCCCCATCACCGGCGCGGTCCTCATCACCGAAATGGCCGGCAGCTTCGCGCACTTCCCGGCCTTCATGCTGGTGGCGGTGGTCGCCTCCCTGGTCACCGCGCTTGCCGGCAACCGGCCGGTCTACGACTCGCTGCTGGAGCGTCTGGCCCCCGCGGCCCCGGGACCGACCCGGGCGGGGGACTCCAAGCCGGTTCCCTTGCACATACCGCTGCTGGAGGGCTGTCCCCTGGCCAGCTGCGCGGAGGTACGGGCCGCGCTGCCGCCGCCCTGCATCCTCGCGGGGCTGGAGCGAGGGGAGGAAGACCTGTTCCCGGAAGACGCTCTGGCGGTCCATCCGGGCGACGTGCTGCGCGTGCTCGCGCCGGCGGGCAGGACACGCGCGCTCAAGGAAACACTCCTGGCCATCGGCCGGGCATCCGGTTCCGGCCCCGAGCCGGACTGACGTATCGAGGACGGGAAGGAGCATGCCATGACGGTAGACCAGGCGTTCACCCAGGCCCTGGAGTACGAAACGCGCATCAGGGACCAGTACCTGGAGGCGGCCGCGGACGCCATCGTGCCGGAGGCCAGGACGTTCTTCGAGACCCTGGCGCGGGACGAGGCCTCGCACGTTGCCTACATAGCGCACAAGCTGGAACAGTGGAAGGGTTCGGGCGCCATGAGCTACGAGGGCCTGGCCGCCGGTCTCCCGGAACCGGGCAGGCTCGCGGCGGCGATAGCCAAGGCGGCCTCGAGCTTCACGGCCATCGCCGAGGGCGGCCATAACGCCGCCCTGTCCAACGCGCTCAGGGCGGAGCGGGAGACCAGCGCCTTCTACCGCTCGCTGGTGGGCGAGCTCCCCGGCGCGGCGGCAGACGTGTTCGCCAGGCTCCTGGAAATAGAGGACGGTCACACGGCCATCGTGCAGGCGGAACTGGACCTGGTGACAGGAACCGGGCACTGGTTCGACCTGCGTGTCTTCGACATGGAAGAATGATGCGCTTTACTGACATATAGCGTCATATTTCGCACCCTCTTGCACATCCTGCACCGCAGGTCTAAGCTCTCCACGCGGACAGCCGGACAATACGGGCGTCCGCGTGGAGATGAACATGAAACTGTCGAGCCTGATCGATCCCCACCTGGTGGTCACCGGAGCAAGCGTCGCGAACCTCGATGAGGCCGCCGGCGCGGCGATCCGGACCATGTCCGAGCACTACCGGGACAGCGTTTCCTTCGATGCCGCACTCGCGGCAATCCGGGCCCGGGTCAGCCTGGGCGGCACGGTGCTCCCCGGCGGGCTGGCCATACCCCACGCGCGCCTGCCCGGCTTCGACGACATCCTGATAGCGCCCGTCATACCCCGCGCTCCCCTGGGCGAGGCCGGCCAGGAGCCGGTCAGGATAGTCTGGGTGATGCTCCTGGGTACGGGCACCGCCACCCTGTACGTTAAAGTGCTGTCGGTGATCGCCAAGGTGGCCGCCGACAAGGCCCTGACCGCGGCCCTCCTGGCCGCCGAAAACGGCCCTGCCTTCGTCGACGTGCTGGAGAAGAGCGGTCTCAAGGTGGAGAAGGACCTGCACATAGCCGACGTGATGACCTCCCCCGCCGTCTCGATCCCGGTGGACGCATCGGTCAAGGAACTCCTTGACCTCATGTTCAGCCGCTCCATCCACTACCTGCCGGTGGTGGAGGCGGGCGACCGGCTGGTGGGCGAACTGAGCGTGCTGGACGTGATCGACGCGTCCATCCCGGATTACGCCCGGCGCATCAGCAACCTCAAGTTCATGGACGAGCTCCAGCCCATGGAGCAGTTCCTGGCCAGCGAGGAAACCATGAAGGTCCGCGAGATCATGAAGCCGCTCAACGGCGTGCTGGCCCCGGCCGACTCCATCGTCGACCTGGCGGCCAAGATGGCCAAGACCCGCAAGCGGCACTTCCCCGTGGCCGAGGGCGGCAGGCTGGTCGGCATCGTGTCGGCCACCGATATCCTGGCCAAGGTGCTGAGGGCGTAGGTCAGGACGATGAACATTCAACTGATAGCCGTGCTGGCCATATTCGCCGGCGTGTACTTCGCCATAACCACCGAGCTGGTCAACAAGACGGCCGCCGCCCTCCTGGGCGCCATGCTCGTGGTGCTGCTCAAGGTCATGGACCAGGAGAGCGCCTTCAGGGCCATAGACTGGAACGTGATCTTCCTGCTCATAGGCATGATGATCATCACCGGGGTGGCCAAGCGCACCGGCCTCTTCCAGTGGATAGCCATCAAGGCGGCCAAGCTGGCGCGCGGCGAGCCGGTGGCAGTGCTCCTCCTCCTGTCCGTCGTGACGGCGGTCATCTCCGCCTTCCTGGACAACGTCACCACGGTGCTCATCGTGGTGCCCATCGCCATCCTGATCGCGGTGGAGCTGGGCACCAGCCCGGTGCCCTTCGTCATCGCCCTGGCCATCGCCTCCAACGTCGGCGGCACCGCCACCCTCATCGGCGACCCGCCCAACATCATGATCGGCTCGGCAGCCGGCATCAGTTTCTCGGCCTTCATGGCGAACAACGGGCCGGTCATCCTGGTGTCGCTGGCCGCCTTCTGCGTCTTCGCGATCGTCGCCTTCAGGGGCAAGCTCAGGGTCACCAACGAGCGCAAGGCCCGCATCATGGAGTTCGACGAATCCAAGGCGATAGAGGACAAGCCGCTGCTCATGCAGACACTGGTGGTGCTGGGCCTGGTGATCGCCGGATTCCTGGTCCACGGGGCGCTGGGGCTGGAGCCCTCGACCATAGCCATGGCCGGCGCGGCCCTGCTCCTGGTGGTGACGCGCTTCGACGACGTGGAGGGCGTGCTGGCCGAGATGGAGTGGTCCACCATACTGTTCTTCATGGGCCTGTTCATCATCGTGGAGGGCCTGGTGGAGGTGGGGGTCATGGGAACCCTGTCCGCGAAGCTCCTGGCCGCCACTTCGGGCCACGCCTCGCTGACCATGTACGTGGTGCTCTGGGCCTCGGGCATCATCTCGGCCTTCGTGGACAACATACCCTTCGTGGCGACCATGATCCCGCTGATCAAGGACCTGGGTTCCGGCATGGGAAGCGCGGCCGTGGAGCCGCTGTGGTGGGCCCTGTCCCTGGGGGCCTGCCTGGGCGGCAACGGGACCATCATCGGCGCGTCCGCCAACGTGGTGTCCGTTGGCCTGGCCCGCAAGAGCGGCTACGCCATCGGCTTCAAGGAGTTCTTCAAGTACGGGAGCCTGTTCATGGTGATCACCCTGGCTATCTCGTCGGCCTTCCTGGCCCTCCGCTGGTAGGCGGGATCCTCCCCGGGGAGCCGGATACGCACGGCCCCCGCCCGGGCGGGTCAGTCCGTCAGGCGGCCGGCTCCGCAGTACACCACCCGCGCCGAACCGCCGATCCTGCCCACCAGGGTCAGCCCGGCCCGCTGTGCAAGCTCCAGGGCGGCCGTGGTGGGTATGCTGCGCGTGACCACCACCGGTATGCGTGCGGCCACGGCCTTGAGGACCATGTCGGCGGCTATGCGCCCGCTGGTGAGCAGGCAGGCCATGGAGAAGTCCACCCCGTCCAGGAAGGCCCGCCCTATCGCCTTGTCCACGGCATTGTGCCTGCCCACGTCCTCGCGCGCGCAGAACCAGCGCGACCCGGCGGGAGCGCCGGCCGCCTGCCTGGCCGCCATGGTACCGGCCGGCTCGGGAGCCCCGGCCGCGAGCGCCACGGCGGCGCAGTGCATGCCGCCGGTTTCCCGGTACATGGCCGCGCGGGAGAACATATCCGCGGCCCACGCCTCCAGCGACGCGATCGGCACGGAGAAGCCCTCCGGCAGCCGCTCGATGGGAGCGTCCGGGGCGAGGATGCCGCCGGAGCCGCAGCCCGATGCGATGACCGTGCCCAGGCCCAGCCGGTCGGGACCGATGGCCCCGGGCGCGGTGACGCTGGCGACGCGCAGGTCCGCGCAGGCTCCCAGGGCCAGTATCCTTTCGCGCTCGGTCAGCATGCCGCGCGTGAACAGGTGGCCGGCCGCCAGGTCCTCCAGGTCCGTCGGCGTGCACATGAGCACGGCGATGCGCCGGCCGTTTGCGCTGAGCTCCACGGGGGTCTCGCGGGCCAGGGGCGGCAGGCGCCCGGCCGGGGCATCTTCCATCGTCGTCATGCTTCCTCACTCCATCCTGCGCCAGAGACCGTCCAGGCGCGCGTTGTGCCGTTCCAGTTCCGCGGCCAGCTCCTTGGCCAGCTTGAACTCGCGCCGGTCGAAGGCCCCGGCTATCTTGCGCTCGTACTCTTCCTTCTGCCGCTCCATCGCGTTGATCGCGTCCTCCAGGGCTCGCGACTCCATCGCGCGCGACTCCGCCGCACCGCCGTCCGCGGTCCCGCCGCCCGTCGCGACCGCCCTTCCCCGCCCCTCGAGGCCGACGGCGCGCTTTCCGGCCTTCTCGCCTGAGGAGGCCGGCCGGCCCAGGTCGCGCCACCACTCGGCGAAGCTCCCCTCATACTCGATGAAGCGCCTGTCTTCAATGAAGACCACGCGCTCGGCCACCTTGTCCAGGAAGTATCGGTCGTGGGATACCACCAGCACCGTACCCTCGAAGCCGTCCAGCGCGTCCTCCACCGCTTCCCGCATGGGAATGTCCAGGTGGTTGGTCGGCTCGTCCAGGACCAGGAAGTTGGCCTTGAGCGCGGAGGCCCGGGCCATCTGCAGGCGGTTGAGCTCGCCGCCCGACAGGGAGGAAATCTTCTTGTCCAGGTCGTCGTAGCCGAACAGGAAGGTGGACAGGTGCGACTGCACCTCCCGCCTGGTGGGCAGGATCTTGAGGAAGGATTCCTCCACGGTGGCCGCCGGGTCGAAGGTCTCCTGGTGCTGGGCGCAGTAGCCGACGCGCATGCTCGGCCCCACCCTCAGCACCGGGTCGTCCCAGGAGCCGCGCCC
>JAKLIU010000075.1 GCA_022709445.1 Spirochaetota bacterium
ATGTCCGACGCCAGCAGCGTCATCCGGCCCTCCACGTGGTCGCCCAGCTCGGCGTCCAGTATGCTCTCCCTGCCGAGCCGTCCCAGGAGGGACCTGGGCACGAAGCGGCCGTAGGCCTCGTTCACCTTGGCCAGTTCGATGTGCATCTTGACCCGCGACTTGAGCTCCACCAGCGAGATGGGCTTGCTCACGTAGTCGTTGGCGCCGGCGGAAAAAGCCTGTGCTATGTCCTCCGGCCTGGCCTTGGCGGTGATCATCACCACGGGCAGCGACACGGCCGGGTGCTCCTTGCGGATCATCGAGCAGATCTCGAAGCCGGTGACCTTGGGGAGCATGATGCCCAGGAGGATGAGGTCCGGCAGGCCGTTCCCGTGGCCCATGCGCCGCAGAGCCTCGGCGCCGTCCGAGGCCGTGATCACCTCATAGCGGTCCCTGAGCCCGTTGACCAGCATCCTGAGGGTCACCGGATCCTCGTCGACCGCGAGGATGCGGTATCGGACGGCGCGCGCCTTGCCCGAGCCCTCGGGTTCCTCCACCGATTCCAGCTCCCCGGCATCCTCCTCGGCCAGGACGGGCGGGAGGGCCGCGGATCCCGGTTCGCCGTCGGCCGGGACGGCCGAAGCACGGGGCAGGGAGAAGGTTACCGTGGTGCCCGTGCCGTCACCCGACTGGTACGACAGGTCGCCTCCGTGGAGTTCGGCCAGGCGACGGGCGATGCGGATGCCCATGCCCATGCCGCCGCCCCCTTCCCCGACCTGCTGGGACATGGCGGCCGCCAGCGCCTCCCCCGCGATGCCCGGACCCGTGTCGTTCACCGCCACCGTGATCCGGCCGCCGTCGTCCCAGGCGCGCACGATGACCGAACCCCTCACGGTGTACTTCACGGCGTTGCCCACCAGGTTGTAGAGGATCTGCTCCACCCGGGAGGCATCCGCCTCCACCATCAGGTCGGGTTCTATGAGGTTGAACAGCTCCACGTCCGCGCGCTTGAGGCCGGAACAGAAGCGGACCACCACGTCGACCAGCGGGCGCAGCTCGAAGGCCCTGGTCACGAGCCGCACGTCGTCGTGCTCCAGCCGCGAATAATCCAGGATGTCGTCCACCATGGCGTAGAGCTTGCGGCCGGTGCGGGCGATCAGGCCCACCGTCCGGCGGAAATCTTCCTTCAAGTCCGCGGAACCTTCCATGGATTCCGCCAGTCCCACCATGGCGTCCAGCGGGGTCCGGATTTCCGCGGAGGTGTTGGCCAGGAAATCGTCCTTGATGCGGTCGAGCTGCCTGAGCTCCTCGTTCTGCTCGCGGAGGGTCGCGTGCGCCTCGCGGAGCCTGCGGCCCATGCGGTTGTACGCGTCGGTGAGTTCGCCTATCTCGTCGCTGCCGCCAACCGGTATGGGTTCGAAGCCGGAGCCCCCCTCGACCCGGCCTCCCAGGTCCTCCACGCCGCGCAGCAGCACCCGGATGGGCTGGACCAGCTGGCGGGAGAGCAGGAAGCTGGCCGCCGCGGCGAGCATGAGCGTCGCGGCCGCGAAGGTGATGAGGTAGGCACCCACCTCCGACACCGAGGCGTCGGCGACGGGCAGGGAGACCGTCGCCATGTAGTCGTCGGCCAGGGTGCCGGGCAGGCGCACGGCCCTGACCGAGCGCGGCGCGTCCGGGTCCCCCAGGTCGGGACGGGCCTCGCCTATGAGCTCTCCCGGGAGGAGCGGCACGAAAGCGGGCATGGGTGCGCCCTTGAGGTTGCGCCCGTAGGCGTCCCTCCGTGTGGTGAGGGCGGTGCCGTAGCCGGCGGTTGGATCGCGCGGGGAGATGTCCAGTTCCGCGCCCAGGACGGATTTCAGGATCTCTATCTCGCCGCGGCCCAGGGAGGCCGTGCAGAACAGCTCCGCCCGGCTGCCGACCTCCGCCCGGTAGATGAAGCGCACGCCCGCGTCGTCGACCCAGACTCCGTCCCCGCTGGCGCGGTGGAGCATCCCCGAGAACACCGGTTCGGTGAAGGCCGGATTGACGTGCCAGCTGAGGGACTCCCCGGAGTCCAGCCGGATGTAGATGCCGTCCAGGCCGTATTCGGCCGCGAGCACGGCTAGCCCGTGCGGGACGCCCTCGCTTCCGGGGATGAGGAGGGCGGACAGGCGCGGATCCTCCGAGAGCTGGACCGCCCGCGACGACGCGTAGCCCTGCCGCTCGTCGATCTGCCGCTCGAGGAAGGCCCGGGCGTACTCGAAGCGGTCCTCCTGCCTGGCGCGGTCCACGGAACCGGAGATGCGGCCCAGTACCACCGAGATGGCCAGCACCGGCAGCGCGATGATGACCGTGAAGGCGAAGAATATCTTGTAGCTGATCCGCGCCCTGGCCACCTGCTAGTTCCCGCCCGACGCCAGGACGGTCACGCGTCCCTCCACCCGGGCGTCCACGGTGCCCATGCCGGCCAGGGCGCTCTCCAGGACGGCCAGGATGGATGTCTCGTCGTAGCCGGTCCTGGCCAGCCCCATCTGCCCGAAGTCCGCGTAGCCGTCGCCGCCGCCGAAGATGTAGGCCTCCGTGCCCAGGCTGTAGCGCCGGTCGCGCGCGAGCGGGACGCCGCCGACCCTCACCGTCGAGGCGATCACCTGGTCCATGGGCGGCCGGGCGGGATCCCAGGAGAAACTGACGCCGGATACCTGCAGGAAGCCGCGGCCGGCCTTGGGGTTGCCGACGAAGGTGCAGCCGCGGTTGAGGATGCGCAAGAGCTGCTCCCCGGTGAGTTCGGTGGTCACTATGTTGCCGCCGAAGGGCAGCGTGTCGTAGACCTGCTTGCGGGTTATGGGACCGGCGGCGAAGGCCGCGCGGATCTTGCCGGAGTTGAGCAGGAACACCTGGGTGCCCGCGCGCTCGCGGAACACGTCAGCCAGCAGGTTGCCCATGCTGCACTCCCGCTCGAACTCCAGGTCCAGGGCCGTCGCGGCCTCCGCCACCCTGGTGTCCATCACTCCCGCCACGGCGGCCTCGATGCCGTAAATCCGGTCCGCGAGCGACGAATCGGGAAGGTACGCCGAGGAATCCACGGTGAAGGCCTCGAAGGACGCGCCCTCGGGAGACGCGGCGATCACGGTGCGGGCGACCATGCGGCCGTTGGTGAAGCGGGCGCCGGACTGGGCGGTGACGACCCGCGCGCCGCCGTCGCGCTCGACCACGGTCAGCCCGTCCGGCAGGTCCGCGGAGGCCGAGCCGAACCAGTACTGGTCGATGCCGTCCAGGGCCAGCAGGGCCTCCATCGCCATGGCGTCCGCCGAGCCGGCGGGACTGCCCCAGGCCAGTCCCCCGGCGAACAGGCCGATGGTCCTGGCCCCCAGCTCCCGCAGCTCCTCCACGGCCGCCGCGGCCGCGGCCGCCTCGTCGGTCACCTCGAGGCCCGCCACGTTTTCCGCCAGGTTCTGGCTGAGCACGGTGCGCGGGGCCAGGCCGACCAGGCCCACGCGGCGCTTGGGATCCCACAGGTAGGGCTTGAGCCACGGCAGCCCGGCTCCGTCGGCTCGCCTGATGTTGGCGGCCAGGAAGGGGAACCGGGCCGCGGCGGCCAGTCGCTCCAGCGCGGGGAGGCCGAAATAGAATTCGCGGGGTCCGACCACCAGGGCGTCGAAGCCGGCGTCGTTCATAAGGTCCACGATGGCCCGGCCTTCGGTGAAGTGGGCCTCCGGCGTGCCGTGGAAGGCGTTGTAGACGGCGACGGTGTACACGGGGGCGTTCCCCGCCCGGGACCTGAGCTCGCGGAGCGCGGCGGACAGCAGCGAGAATCCGGCGCTGTAGATCCCGTCCTTCTCCGTCGGCTGGATCTGGCCCCTGAGCGAATTGACGTGCAGGACCTGCACGGAACCGCCGTTCCCGCACGAGGCCAGGACGATGGCCAGCGCCGCAGCCTTCCAGGGGTTCTTCATGGTCGCTCCCTACGGTATCAGTCGGCGCGGGACGCCGGGGCGGCAGGTGCCGACGGCGGGGTCTCCGGGCGCAGGCATCCAGTATACGACATGCCGGTGGATAGCGCAAAGCAATCCGGGATCAGCGCCGGCGTTCCACCGCGACGATGAAGCCCTTGAGGTATCGGGATTCGGCGTAGCCCGAGACCACGGGATGGTCGTGGGCCTGGCCCCGCTCCTCAAGGTACCGGAGCGTGACGCCGGCATCGGTCGCGGCATCCTCCAGGGCGGCCAGGAATCGGTCCCGGGAGAGCCAGAACGAGCAGGAGTAGGTCGCCAGCACCCCACCGCCGGCCAGCAGCTTCATGGCCCTCAGGTTGATCTCCTTGTACCCGCGCACCGCGCCGTCCAGGGAGGCCTTGTTCTTCGCGAAGGCCGGCGGGTCCAGGACCACCAGCCCGTAGGAGCCGTCGGCCCCGCAGGCATCCGCGTCCCGCAGGAAGTCGAAGGCATTGGCCTCCACGGCCTTCACGCGGTCGCCCAATCCGTTGAGCCCGGCGTTCTCCCCCACCGCGCGCACCGCGTCGGCGGATGCGTCCACGGCCAGCACCGACTCCGCCCCCGCGGCCGCGGCGCAGAGGGCGAAGCCGCCGGCGTTGCAGAACACGTCCAGGACCCTGCGGCCGCGCGCCCAGGCCGCAGTCGCGGCGCGGTTCTCCTGCTGGTCCAGGAACCAGCCGGTCTTCTGCCCGGTGCCCAGCGACACCCCGAAACGCAACCCGTTCTCCAGGATGGTCAGGCGCTCAGGCACGCTGCCCGCGACCACGCCGGAACGGGGCTCGAGCCCCTCCAGGGCGCGGACCGGCGAGTCGCTCCGTTCCATGATGCCGTCGGGCGCCAGGGCCTTGGCCAGGGCCGACAGGACGGCTTCCCTGCGCGCCTCGATGCCGCGCGAGAGGAACTGCGCGGACAGCCAGGACCCGGGCCGGCCTTCGCCGTCCTCGCCGACGAAACGGTCCACGATCAGGCCGGGCAGGCCGTCGGCCTCGGCGAAGACCGCGCGCATGGAATCGGCCGCCGGGTCCTTCCATCGCGAGCGGCGGACGAGCGCGTCGGCCAGCCGTGCCTCGATGAAGGCCGCGTCGAAGGGCTCGTCCTTCCATGAATAGCGGCGGGCGCGTATCTTGGAGGCCGGGCTCCAGATGGCCGAGCCCAGGAAGCGGCCCCGGGAGGTCTTCACGCCCACCTCGTCCCCCGGGCCGGGGCTGCCGGACACGTCGGCTATCTCGTTGTCGTATATCCAGGGGTGGCCGCGGAGGAGTCGGTCCTCCTCGCGCGGGCGAAGTCTCAGTTCCGGTCGTTGGCTCATGCCCTCAGGGTAGACCGGGCGGCCGCGGCGAGACAAGTGAGACCGGCGTTGTTTCCCGGCGCGCATTGGAGTATATTTTCCTCCATCAACGAGGTCGGCTCCGGGTACGGTCGCGCGCATGCGGGCCGGACACCCGAGACCGGGGGCCATCAGCCTCCCGGGCACGACGCGCCGTCCGTTCCGCCAATGGGGGAAACACATGAAACGATCCTTGTCATTCTTCATCGCCGCGTCCGTCGCCGTCGCTGGGGCAGCCGCCCTCGGCATCAAGGGCGACGGGAAGGTCGTGGACTCCGTGCGACCGGTCCGCGGCTTCACCGAGATCTCCATATCCGCCGTCGAGGACCTGACCGTGGAGTACGGCCGCGAGTTCAAGGTGGTCGTGTCGCTCGATTCCAACCTGCAGGAATACTACGAATCCAGGGTATCCGGCGGCACGCTGCGCCTGGGCTTCCGCCCCGGCACCTCGGTCAACGGGCTCACCAGGCTCAAGGTAACCGTAACCATGCCCAAGCTGGAGGGGATCGAGGCGTCGGGCGCCTCCACCATCGCCGTGGGCAAGGGCTTCTCCGGCGCGTCCTTCTCGGCCTCGCTCTCCGGAACCGGCAAGCTCAGCGGCTGGTTCGAGTACGACCGGCTGGAGTTCGAGACATCGGGCACCGGATCCTTCGAGGTGTCGGGCAAGGCCGACAGGATGTCCGTATCCATCAGCGGCGCCGGCTCCTTCGCCGGCCGCGGCCTGCCGGTCGAATCGGCCGAGGTCGATATCAGCGGCACGGGCAACGTGGAGCTCACGGTCTCCAAGTCACTGGACGCCGAAATATCCGGGATGGGCACGGTGACCTACCACGGCAGCCCGGCCGTCAAGCAGTCCATCTCCGGCCTCGGCCGCGTGATCCGGGGCTGACCGGGCGGAACCTTCTCCGGAACCGCGGTTTCCGCCGGGCTCGGGCGGGATCCTGCGCTATACTCTGTTCGTTCCGGAGGAGGTATCCCCTATGTCCAGAAAGAATCTTCCCTTGCCGTTCGCGCTTCTCGCGGCGGCCCTTTTCCTCGCATCCTGCGCCGCCGCGCCGGGTTCCGCGCCGGAAACCGCCGGCGAGCCCTACCGCGAGTTGGAGGAAGGCGCTTACGACGGCGACGCGAAGTCCATCTGGGACGACGAGGGTCTGGGGGCCACCGGCGCCCCCGCGCCCGCGCCATCCGTGTCGGGCACCAGGAGCGATTCCGCGCCGGCATCGGGCGCCTACGCCTGGGCCTCCCCCTCCAAACCCGTCCCGTCGGCATCCGGCCTCAAGGCCGGCTATTCCGACGACAACGAGCAGTTCAATTACTTCGTCGAGTTCCTGGCCAAGTACGCGGACGTGGAGCACTACGGCTGGGACATAGCCGAGCGCATCACCATCCGGGTGCTGGACGCGGACGGGAAGCCCGTCCCCAACGCCAGGGTGAGCGTCTCCGACGGGGGCAAGACGCTCGCGTCCGGGCTCAGCTACGCCAACGGCGAGTTCCGCTTCTACCCGTCCGCCGAGGGCGGGCAGGCCCGGAGCTACTCGGTCAGGATCGCCTCCGGCGGCGAATCGGCTCAGGCCGCCGTCACCCGCGACGGCCCGCGCACCGTGGAACTCAGGCTGGGCGCCAGGCGCGCCATTCCCTCGCCCATCCCGCTGGACGTGCTCTTCGTCATGGACACCACCGGTTCCATGGGCGAGGAGATCGAGCGCCTGCGCGACACCATCGCCATCATCCACGCGAACCTGAATGCCCTGAAGCCGCGCCCCCTGGTTCGCTTCGGGCTGGTCCTGTACAAGGACCGCGGCGACAGCTACATCACCGAGCGCGTACCCTTCACCGACGACCTGGACGCCTTCCAGTCCAAGCTGGACAAGGTGACCGCGGACGGAGGCGGGGACGGCCCCGAGGACCTGGAATCCGCCCTGGACGACGCGGTCAACAAAATGAAGTGGAACACGGACGGCATCAGGCTGGCCTTCGTGGTCACGGACGCCGAGGCCCACCTGGACTACGGCCGCGACTACACCTACATCGACGCCGCCAATGACGCCCGGGCCCGGGCCATCAAGCTGTACACCATAGGCACCGGAGGCCTGCCCCTGGAGGGCGAGTACCTCCTCAGGCAGGTCGCGCAGCTGACGGACGCACGCTACATCTTCCTCACCTATGGCGAGGGCGGCGAATCCGGCGGCGGGTCCCCGGGCTCGGTCAGCCACCACACGGGAGCCAATTTCGCCACGGACAAGCTGGAAGCCATCATCATCCGTTTCGTGCGGGACGAGGTGGCCTTCCTGTCCGACACCCCGCCGGTGGTGGACGAGAGCTTCTTCACCGCGGACAAGATCGACGACGAGACGCGGGACGCCACCCTGGACAAGCTCTTCGCCGAGGCGATGGGCAACCTGGCCGACTACTCCACCTACCGCGTGGACGGCACCACGCCCTGCGCCATCCTGCCCATAGCGGCGGGCGGCGAAGGCACGGGATCCACCGCGGAGTACTTCACCGAGCGCCTCGTGACCGCCGCCGCCGCCGCCCAGCCCAGGCGCTTCAAGCTGGTCGAGCGCAAGGACCTGCAGGAGGTGCTCAAGGAGCTGGAGCTGCAGCTCTCCGGCATCGTGGACGAGGCGACCGCATCAAAGGTGGGAGCGCTGCTGGGGGCGGACGTGCTGGTGACCGGCACCCTGTACCGGCGCGAGGAGCGCTACGAGCTCTTCCTCAAGCTGGTGCGCGTGTCCACCGCCGAGGTGCTGGCCGTCACCCGGGCCAAGATAGATCTGGACCTGGGCCTGTAGTCAGGCGGCGAAGGCCGCCTGACATCGCGATTTCACGGATGCCTGGCGGCATCGGTGAAATCGCGGGTTGGGAGGGCGCTGCAACCCCCGCGCTGAACGCGCCAGGGAATCGCGGGTCGGTGTGCCGGGATGCGCTGCGCCTTTCCCTCTGCCGCCGCGAGCCACGCCAGGTTGCGCAGGCGCGCCGCCTGCGTGTACCGTAGGGATACCATGGCGAAACAAACCACCCGGACTTCCTATGAATGCTCGGCCTGCGGCCACCGCGAACCCAAGTGGCTGGGCCGCTGCCCCTCTTGCGGTGAATGGAACGCCCTGCGCGAGAGCGCCGCGCCCGCCGAAGGCGGCCGGGCCGCCAACACGGGCAAGTTCTCGGTGCCGCTGTCCGCGGTGGACCCCGCCGAGGGGGCGCGCACGGGCTCGGGCATGGCCGAGGTGGACCGGGTGCTGGGCGGGGGCATCATGAAGGGCGCGAGCGTGCTCATCGGCGGCGAGCCGGGCATAGGCAAGAGCACCCTGCTCCTGCAGATA
>JAKLIU010000076.1 GCA_022709445.1 Spirochaetota bacterium
GACATGGCCGGCATCGCGCGCGCCATGTTCGCGCGGTACCGTGTCGCCGTGACGAACCCGCCGGCGGACATGGAGGCCGAGGTGGACTGGTTCCGGCGGGAGGAAACCTTCGCCGACCAGATGCAGGAGGAACTGACGACGTTCCTCCTCGAGACCACTCGCCACGATCCCTCCGAGAAGACCCAGGAGAACATCCACCGCCTGCTGCGGGTGGTGGACGAACTGGAGAACATCACCGACTGCTGCATGAACCTCATCTACCTGGTGGAACGCCGCGGCCGCAAGAAGCTGGTCCTGCACGAGGGCGAGATGGCGGCCCTCGAGCCCTTCCTGGTGATCGCCGAGGACTTCCTGCGCTTCGTCGAGGGCAACGCGACCAGCCGGATCGACGACGAACAGCTCAAGCTGGCGTCCGACATGGAGGACAGGATCGACGCGTTCCGCAACGAGCTCCGCAAAAAGTCGCGCAAACGCCTGTCGGCCGGCGCCGAGGTCAAGGCCGAGCTCCTGTTCATGGACATGATCCGCCACATCGAGAAGATGGGCGACCACTCCTTCTCGATCGCCGAAGCCCTGCGAGAAATGCGCTGACCGGCCACCGGCCGGTTCCTTGACCCCTGTCCGGGGTCCATGATACGGTGCCTCCGTTAACCAACGATACAATCGCGAGGTTAACGGAGGCATTTCATCATCCAGCGCGATGCTCCCAACCCGCCTTCCGATTCCGCCGGTTCCGACCGCGACCGGCTCCTCATCGAACGCCTGCGGGCCGCCGGCGGTCCCGTATCGGGCGAGGAACTGGCCGCGGCCCTGGGGATCAGCCGCGTGGCCTGCCGCAAGCGCCTGGGGATCCTGGCGGACTGGGGTTACTCCATCGTCGCCTCCAGGCGCGGCTACGAGCTGGCCAAGGACGACGGGCTGGCTCCCTGGGACCTGGACGCCCCGGGGCCGGTGCACCTTCACGGCGAACTGCCGTCCACCATGGACGAGGCGCGGACCCTGGCCGCCTCCGGTTGTCCGTCGGGAACCCTGGTGCTGGCCATGCGCCAGAGCGCGGGCCGCGGAAAATCAGGACGCGCCTGGGCCAGCCCCGCGGGCGGACTGTACGCGTCGGTAATCCTGAGGTCCGCCCTGCCGCCGGCGCGCGCCGGGACCCTGGTGCTGGAAACGGCGCTCATACTGTCGGACCTGATGGAAGCCTCCGGCCTGCCCCGGCCCGGCTTCCGCTGGCCCAACGACCTGGTGTACGGGAACGCCAAGGCGGGAGGCATCCTGGTCGAGCTGGGCGGGAGCCTGGACCGGGCGGATTGGTACACGGTGGGCGTCGGGCTGAACATGGAGCCGGTCCGGGTCCCGGGCCGCGCCACCTCGTCCCTCGCCGACTTGCCGGGAAAGCCGCCGAGAAGAGCCCGCATGGCGGCCGGACTGGCCGCCGGGCTGGCCCGCTGGGCCCGATCCCCGGACACGGATCCAGCTCGCTGGTCCGCGCTGGCCTCCGGGCTGCCACGGACCGCCACGGCCGAACTGTGGGACGGCTCGAAGCGGACCGTCACGGCAACCGGATTCGATACCCGCGGCGGGCTCGCCTGCACGGATGACCTGGAAGGCATCGCCACGGGCGAGAGCCGCAAGCTGACCTGGCAAGGAGAACCATCGTGAATCCCAAGGCTTTCAGGCTCGTGCTCGTGTCCCTGCTCGCCGCTCTCATCGCGGCCGGCGCCGTCTTCTCGCTTCCCCTGCCGCCTCCCCTGCCCCCGGTCACGCTCGCGGTGTTCTTCAGTCTGCTGGCAGGCTGCCTCCTGGGGCCGCTCTGGGGGACGGCCGCCGTCGGCCTCTACCTGCTCCTGGGATCGGCCGGCCTCCCGGTGTTCGCCAACGGCTCCGGCGGGCTCGCGCACTTCGCCACGCCCACCGGCGGCTTCCTGCTTGGCTACGCCCTGGCAGCCTGCTGCGCGGGCCTGGTCGCCGACAGGAGGCGATGGTCCTTCCCGCGCGCCCTTGCCGGATCCCTGCTGGGCGTGGCCGCGCTCTACGCCCTGGGCCTGCCCCGCTTCCGCCATGTCATGGACGCCATGCCGGACAGGGACATGACCATGACCGCGGCGTTCGCGATCATGCTGCCCTACCTGCTGGGCGACATCTTGAAGGCCGTTGCCGTCGCGGGCCTGGTGCGCGCGCTCAAACCGCTCCTCCTGAACCGGATGCCGGCGAGCGAAAGCGCTTCCCGAAAGGACGGCAGGCCCGCATGATCCTGGAAGCCCGCTCCGTCGGCAAGACCTTTCCCGACGGCACCCGCGGCCTGGACGGCGCGTCGCTCGGCATACAGACGCCCTGTTTCATGGTGCTGTCCGGCACCAACGGCAGCGGCAAATCCCTGCTGGCCAGGCACTTCCTGGGCCTGGAGAAGCCGGATTCCGGGGAAGTCCTGGTGGACGGGAAACCCCTCGCCACATGCCTGGCCGAGGCCCGACGCAGGATAGCCCTGGTGTTCCAGGAACCCGAACACCAGATCCTGGGCATGACCGTGCGGGAGGACGTGGAGTTCGGGCCGCGCGCCTCGGGAACGCCGGCTGTCGTGAGGGAACGGACGGTCGGGGAAGCCATCCGGGCGGCCGGGCTCTCGGGGATGGAGGACCGGCTGGCGTCCGCGCTCTCCGGCGGGGAAAAGCGCCGGCTGGCGGTGGCCTCGGCCCTGGTCACCCGTCCGGAATTGGTGATACTGGACGAACCCTTCAACGACCTGGACTGGGCGGGCGCATCGGAACTGCTGGGCCTCCTGCTCTCGCTGCGTGCGGAAGGGACGGGCATCCTGGTGGTGACGCACGATCTGGAAAAATGCCTGGCGCACGCCGACCGGCTGGCGGTGATGGAAGCGGGCCGGGTGATCCGGGACGGCAGCCCGGCCGCTCTCTGGGACAGCCTGCCCGCGCTGGGGCTGAGGCGCTTGCCCGGTTCCGTCGACGCGTTGGCGGCCATGACCTGGGCGGGGAAACCCGCGTGACGCCCGCCACCGCCATGCCCGTCGCGCTGCGACTGCCGTGCTACCTGGCGCTGCAGGCCGCCCTGATCGCCGCCCCGGGAGCCTGGCTGGCACTTCCCGCCGCCCTGACCCTGGCCCTGGGCTGGACCGAGGGCATGCGCTGGTTGCGCTGGGCCCGCTCGGCCTGGCCCGTGCTCCTGGTCGCGGCCGCCCCGGCGGTGTTCGGCCTGCCGCTCGGCCGCCTCCTCGACGGGGAGAGCGCCGCGGCCCTGTCCGCGTGGCTGCCTTCGCTCACGAGGAGCGCCAGGCTGGTACTGGTCTTCGCCTCGGCCGGCTGGCTGTCCCGCGGCATGAGCCCGGTGGACCTGCGCGACGCGCTGGCCCTGATCCTGCGCCCGCTGGGCAAGCGGGTATCCGGCCACATCGCGAGGGGCGCTTCCCTGACGCTGGCCTTCCTGCCCTGGACCCTCGCGGAGGCAAAACGCGCCGACGAGGCGGCCCGGCTGCGCGGTTCGGATCCCCGCAGGCGGCCGCTCAGGCACCTGGCGGCCATGACCCTGCCGGTCTCGGTGCGCACCCTGGAAAAGGCCCGTCGCGGCGCCGAAGCCCTGACGCTCCGCGACTCGGCCTACGGCGACTAGAGGAGCGCCGGGGCGACCCGCGACAACGAACCGGCGATCGGATCGTTGCCAGACGCGCGTTCCCGTTCTATAGTGGTGCCTCGGACGGACCGTGGCCGCGCCACCGCGTGAACCGCGCGCCTGCATGGGCGCGGCGACACCGCGGGGGACAGGCCAAGACATCGGCCCGTGCCGTGGAGAAACCGGCATGTTCAAGGAAGACTTCCTGCGTTCCGTGCTCGAGACCGCGCTCTCGCGAGGCGGCGACCACGCGGATGTGTTCATCGAGGAGACGATGGACAACAGGATCGGGTTCAACGACCGCAAGGTATCGTCGATCTCCTCGGGCATCGTGCAGGGGGCGGGCATCCGGGTGATCACCGGCAAGGCCTACACCTACCTGTACGCCAACGACGTGGACGAGGCGCGGCTCATGGAACTGGCGCGCTCCAGCGCCGAGGCCCGTGCCGCCGGCACGGCTGGAACCGCGAAGGCGCTGGCCGACCGCGGCTTGGCACCGCTGCACGGCTACGGCCTGCTCCCCGACTCCGTCGACATGGCGCGCAAGGTGGAACTGGTCCGCCGGGCGGACGCCGCGGCGCGCGCCCACGCGGCCGTGATCGACCAGGTGTTCGTCAACTACTGGGACGTGCGCCAGCGCGTCACCGTGGCGGCCAGCGACGGTTCCTTCATGAACGAGGACCGCGTGCGCACCCGCTTCACCGTCAGGGCAATAGCCGCCCGCGGCGACCGCAAGGAAGAAGGCTACTACGCCCCCGGCAAGTCCCAGGGCTTCGAGTTCTTCGACCGGTTCACGCCGGAAAAGGTGGCGGCGGAGGCGGCCCGCGTCGCCTGCGTCTGCCTGGAGGCCGACCACGCCCCGTCCGGCGTCATGCCGGTGGTGATAGACAACGAGTTCGGCGGAGTCATCTTCCACGAGGCCTGCGGGCACGCGCTGGAGTCCAGCTCCGTGGCGGACGACGCGTCGGTGTTCACCGGCAAGCTGGGCCAGGCCATCGCCGCGCCCTGCGTGAACGCGGTGGACGACGGCACCATCGCCAACGAGTGGGGCTCCGCGCGCTACGACGACGAGGGCCTGCCCACCCGCAGGAACCAGCTGATCAAGGACGGGGTCCTGACCTCCTACCTGGTGGACCGCGTCGGGCAGGCCAAGATGGGCATCCCGGCCAACGGCTGCGGCCGCCGCGAGTCCTACAAGTTCGCGCCCACCAGCCGCATGTCCAACACCTTCATCGAGCCGGGGAAGCATACCCTGGAACAGCTCATAGCCAGCGTGGACCGCGGCCTGTACTGCAGGCGCATGGGCGGGGGCTCGGTCAACCCGGCCACCACGGACTTCAACTTCGCGGTGGCCGAAGCCTACCTCATCGAGGGCGGCAAGCTGGGCATGCCGGTCAAGAACGCCACCCTCATCGGCAAGGGAGCTGACATCATCATGAACATAGACATGGTGGCGGACAACCTGGACATAGGCGGCACGGGCATGTGCGGCGCCGCCTCGGGTTCCATACCGGCCAACGTGGGCCAGCCGGCCATACGCGTCGGCGGCCTGGTCGTGGGCGGGAGGGCGTAAGATGAAGGACGACATGAAGGAACTGCTGCAGTCCGCCCTGCGCGGCAAGTCCGGCGCCGTGGAGCTCATGGGCGCGCGCGACGAGGAATTTTCCGTATCCGCCTTCCGCGGAACCATCGACAGCTACAACAAGTCCGGCTCCGGCGGCTGCGGAGCCCGGGCGCTCTCCGGCCGCAGGCTGGGCCGCGCCTACTCCGAGCGCCTGGACCCGGCCTCGGTGGCCGCGGCCCTGTCCATGGCCGAGCGCAACGCATCGTTCATGGACGACGACGAGGGCAACGCGCTCTACGACGGCACGGGCGAAAAGCTTCACCATGAAGGCGCGGGCTGCGTCCGCCTTTCCGACGCGGAGGCCAAGCGCTTCGTGCTGGAACTGGAGGAGGCCTGCAAGGCCGCCGACCCGCGAGTGGTCAACGTGCCCATGAACCAGTACGCCCACGTCTCCGGCAGCCGCGGCATCGCCAACGCCGCCGGCATGTACCGCGGCGGCTCCGACAGCCTGGTCTACGCCGGCAGCTACCTGATGGCCAGCCAGGGCGACGAGACCGAGACCGGCTTCCACGTGATCTGCACGCGCGACTCCAAGGCCCTGGATATCGGGCTCATCGCGCGCACTGCCGCCTCCCGGGCCACGGACAAGCTGGGCGGCACTCAGCCGGAATCCGGCGCACGGCGCTGCGTGCTCGACGGCGAGCCGGCCGGCGCCCTCATCGGGGCCTTCCTGGGCAATATCGACGCGGAAGCCATGCAGAAGGGCGCCAGCAAGCTGGCCGGACGCGTGGGCGAGCGCGTGGGCTGCGAGCTCTTCACCGTGATCGACGACCCGGCGGCCCCCGGCTTCGGCAAGCGCCGCTTCGACGACGAGGGCGTGGACTCCCCGGCCCTCACCCTGTTCGACCGTGGCGTGTTCGCCGCCCCGCTGTACACCGTGTACTCGGCCAAGCGCGAAGGCGCCAGGCCCAACGGCCGCGGCTTCCGGCCCGGCATCCAGTCCCGCGCGACGGCTTCCATCATCAACGGTTTCATCGCGCCGGGCGCCCTCGACCTGGCGGCCCTGTTCAGGGAAGCCGGCTCGGGCGTCTACGTCACCGAGCTGGAAGGCCTGCACGCGGGCCTGGACCCGGTGTCCGGAGACTTCTCCTGCGGGGCCAAGGGCTTCGCGATCGAGGGCGGCCAGCGCGGCCGGCCGCTCAAGAACTTCACCGTGTCCGGCAATTTCTACGAGCTGATCAAGGACATCGCAGCGCTGGCAAACGACCGGCGCCTGGACAGCTACGAGCGCTTCACCAGCCCCTCATTGCTGCTGGGCTCCCTGTCCATTTCGGGCAAGTAGGTACGGCCCGCGCCGGCCTATGGCGATACGGGACGCGGCTGGCCGGACGGCCGGGGCCGCGTCCCGTTTCCATGGCGACGCCCGTCGCCGGGAGGAGAGGAACATGCCCCACCTGGTCATCAGGCACGTGCCGGAAGAAACGCTCGCGGAGCGGAGCGCGCGGCTGGCCGACAGGCTCGCCGAGGCGATAGGCTGCGAGCGCTCGTGGATCACCCTGGACCTGGACCGGTCAGTCCGGATCGTCGACGGAAGGATCGCCGGATGCGCATCGGTCACCGGATCCGGGGCGGACGCCTGCCCCTTCGTCACGGTGGACTGGTTCAGGCGGCCGGAGCCGGTGCGCGCGGCCGTCGCTGCCGTCATCGCGGACGAGCTGCGCGGCAGGGCCGCCTTCGTCACCACGGTGTTCCGCGAGCTGGATCCAGCCGCCTACTTCGAGGACGGAAAAGCCTTCGGCTGAACCGGGAACCCGCCGGAAGATTCGCCCCCGGCGGGATCGCGCGCGGCGCTTACTCCAGATCCACCGGCCTGAGGAGCTTCTCCGCCTCCATGGGCTTGCCGTCCGGCCCGTCCATGGGTACGGTCGCCAGGATCCAGCCGGCCACGGCGGCCGCGTCCACCCCGGCGGCCCGCAGGAAACCGGGATCCAGCACGATCACGAAATCCTTGTCGTTCTTGCCCATGTCGGCCGCCCACTCCACCATGTTGCCCCCGCCGAGGGCGATGCCGTAGTGCCCCAGCTGGGCGTGGTAGCCCAGCCTGTCGCGGGCCGCCGCGGCGACCGCGGCTATCAGGCCCTCGGGATCGGCGGCGGGGACGGCGGAACCGGAGCCGGCCAGGTCGAAGCGGCCAACCAGACGGCCCGCCTCGAGCGTCCAGCGCGCCAGCGGATCCGCGGGCAAGAGCGCGGGATCCAGGCCCGCCGCGAGGAACGGCGCCGCGTCCAGCGAGAGCTCGATATCCGACGCCCCCGCCAGGTCGGGACTGAAGCGCACCGTCTCCCCGGCGGGGATCCGCAGCGTCAGTCCTTCCGTTCCCATGGCGCTGCCGAGCTCGTCCGCAGCCGCCGCGAAACTGCTGCCCGCGTACCGGGCCACCACGTCGGTGCCGTCGCAGGACGCGAATGCGACGACCAGCGCGGCCGCCAGGACGCATCCACCCGCGGTCTTCATGGCATGCTCCTTCATATCATCCTCCCGAGCGTATCCAGCAGTTCATCCACGATGCCTTCCTCCCCGGCACGCACCCGGTCTATCAGGCAGTGCTTCATGTGATGCTCCAGCACCACCAAGGCGGCCTTGCCCAGGGCGGAGCGCACCGCCGACATCTGGGCCAGCACGTCATCGCAGTAGGCGTCCTCGTCGATCATGCGCCTGAGGCCCCGGACCTGGCCCTCGATGCGCGCCAGCCGAGCGTCGATGCTTTTCTTGAGCTCCGGCCCCCTCGTAGTGGTCCTGCACGCGCAGGCCGGGCACGCCTCGTCCTTCGGTCCCGCTTCCGGTTCCATGCTCATGCCGATTCTTCCTTCCTGGCTTCATCGATGCCGGGGCGCGAGTCCCCGTCCGCGTCGGGCGACGGCCCGTGGCCCGCCCGCTTCATGCCGAAGCGCTTGAGCCGGAGCGCGTTGGTCACCACCGAGACGCTGGACAGGGACATGGCCGCCGCCGCGAAGACGGGGTTGAGGAGCGGGCCGCCGAAGAGGAACAGGAGGCCCGCCGCGGTGATGGCCGTCACTCCGCCGCAGAGCCCGTCGAGGCCGTCCATGAGGTTGGTGGCGTTGCAGCACCCGACGATGACGGCGACGACGAAGACGCT
>JAKLIU010000077.1 GCA_022709445.1 Spirochaetota bacterium
CCGATGGACAGGACGTTGGAGCCCATCCCGGACATGCGCTTCTGCAGGACGCGCCACAGGAGGAACATCAGGCCGAAGGGCACCACCCAGCTGAGCACGAAGTTGAGCACGGCGTTGCCTTCGCGGGGCTTGGCCGAGTAGGTCACGCCCTTCTCGTCCAGGAGCCGGGTGAAATCCGGGTCGTAGACGGGTACCGCCTTGTACACCCTGGACGGGCGCGAGCCCTCGGCGTCCGCCGGCGTCCGGGGGTAGCCCGTGTAGTACGCGGCGTCCATCTCTATGCGCACGATGCCGCCGGAGGATACCAGGGCCTTGAACTCGCTGTACGGGACCACCGAGCTGTCGGCGGACACGATGAACCAGTTGAAGACGCTGATCGCGATGACCGCGACGAACACGTAGCCGAGCGAGAACCTCCACCCGGTCGGCGGCGTCGGCTCCCCGCGGGGTTTGGGCTTCCTTGTCTTCCAGTCGTCGTTCGTGCGCGGCATCGTCCCCTCCGTCATTGCGTTCCATGGTGCGAGGCCCCCGGGGGCCGCACCGGGTATAATGTACGGAATTTCCGGGGAATCAGGAAGCGCGGATGGGGTAAAGCGGTAAAAAGCCGGTCAAGCGGCCGTAAAAGGCCGGTAAAGCCGGGATTTGATGGATGAAACCGCCCGCACGCACGTCAGGACGGCGATTCGCCTTGACCGTGCCGGAGGTTTTTCAGTACATTTCGCCAGTCATCTTCACTCTTACATACCCGTTCAGGAGGAATACGTCGTGAAAGTAAACCCGTTGTTGGATCGCGTGCTCGTCAAGGTGCAGGAGGGCGATACCAAGACCGCCGGCGGCATCATCATCCCCCAGACCGCCCAGGAAAAGACCCAGACCGGCGTGGTCGTCGCCATCGGCACCGACAAGGACGTCATCAAGGTCAAGGTGGGCGACAAGGTCATGTACGACAAGTACGCCGGCACCCAGGTCAAGATCGACGGCGCCGATCACCTGATCGTCAAGATGTCGGACGTCCTCGCCGTCATCGAGTGATCCGGCGGATTCCCGCCCGAATGAAGGCCGCTCCCGGTACGGGGGCGGCCTTTTTCATGCCAGGAGGGCGTCCAGGACGCCCTGGGCGTCCGGGGCGGCGAGCACCGCGTCCCTCCGCTCCTCGCTCTTGAAGAGCCGGCTGACCTCCGCGAGGAACTGCAGGTGCGGACCGGCCTTGGAGGGGGACGAAAGGGTCATGATGAAGATCCGGCAGGGCTCGCCGTCCAGCGTGTCCCAGGGCACCGGTTCCGCGGCGACGGCCACGCAGGTGACCAGCGCGTCGACGCTGGCGGTCTTGCCGTGCGGGATGGCGATGCCGTTCTTCATGCCGGTGGACATCTTGCGCTCGCGCTCGAGCACGGCCACGCGGGCTGCCGCCCGGTCGGGGATCGCGCCGGAGGCGGCGAGTCGGTCCAGCATCTGGTCTATCACGGAGAGCTTGTCGGCGGCGTGCATGCCGACGAGCACACGATCCGCGGAGAGGGTGGTGGTGAGGCTCATCCGCAGATTCTAGGGGCGGTCCGGCCAAAAGTCAATCAAACCCGGCCGGCCGGGGCGTCCCCGGACCCTCGGTTCAGATGAAGTGCCTGGGGTCCCTGGGCACGGACAGCCGTTCCGCCGACGAGGCCATCGACACCACGGCGCCGGCGCAGAGCGTATCCAGGAAGGTGCCCGCGGCCAGCAGGGGTATGGCGGCGGGCGCAACCAGGATGTAGCCCGTCTCGAAACCCCTCCCGTAGGCCGCGCAGAGGAAAGCCAGGGCGCTGGCCGCTCCCGCCGCCGGGGCGGCTCCCATGAGCAGGGTGGTGAACGGCACCCAGACCAGCATCCAGAGCACGGTGCCCGACCCCAGGCCCAGGCTGGAGTAGGAGTTCAGGATGACGATGAAGGCGGTCGCGCTCACCATGGCCGTGCCGGCCCTCCCGAAGGCGTAGGCCAGCGGCAGCGACAGGGCGTTGGCGCGGCGCCTGACGCCCAGGTTTTCCTTCAGGTGCTTGGCCAGGGAGCCGGCGGGCGTGTACAGGTGGCCGGAGATCAGCGCGGCCAGGGCGGGAGCCAGGAGGCCGTAGACCGTGGGGTACGGATTCTTGCGGCCGTTGGTCGCGAACACGGCCGCGGGAATCACCACCAGCGCCACGAATGCCGTCTCCGCGAACACCGCCAATATTAGTTTCCCGTACTGTCCCAGCTGGGCGGTGGCGCCGATCGAGGACATCCTGGCCGCCGCCGCGAAGATCAGCGGCAGGGGCAGGAACTCCACGAAGAAACTGTTGATCTGCCAGGCGATGCGCGAGAAAGAATCGAAGAATCCGACCACCGGCTTGGTCGCCAGGCGGTCGAACGAGAACGCCAGCCCCAGGATCATCGCCAGGAGGGCCAGCGGCAGGAGGTACTCGGTCGAGACGGCCGCCGTGAAGGCGTTGGGCGGCACCAGGGAGAGCACCAGCTCCGTCAGCGTGGGCAGGACGGTGGGCGAGTAGTTCGCGTCGGCGCTCAGCGGGATGCGGCCGGGCGAGAGCGCGAACGCCCCGGCCAGGCCGACCAGGGTCAGCAGCAGCACCGACCCGATCGCGTACAGGACCACCCGCAGCGACAGCTTCAGGAGCCGCCGGTCCTCGTGCAGCTCGTGGGCGGCTATGGGAATGGAGAAGAACAGCAGGGGGATGAGCGCGTACCGGCCCAGGTCGAGGGCGAGCGACAGGATGGCATCCGTCGCGGCCGGCTTTATGGGAATGACGAAACCGAAGGCGGCGCCGACGGCCAACGCGACCAGATACTTGACCCAAATCTTCATTCGCGGAGCATACCCGAGCCCTCATGGGGCGTCAAGGCGAGGTCCCGCCCCGCCGCGCCCGTCGCTTGCCGCGATCCTTCCCGGCGGGTATCATGGACGCATATGCACAGCGTCACGACCGTCGCCGAAGCGGGTTCCGGGCAGCCGGGGCCGGGGATCGCGGCCCCGGGGCTCTTCGCCAGGGGCGGCGATGCAGGCAGGATCATGAAAATCGCGCTCCCGGTCATGGGCGGTTCCGTGATCGAGGCGCTGTACAACCTCACCGACGCCTTCTTCCTGGGCAAGCTCGGCACCGCCGAGATCAGCGCCCCGTCCATAGCGTTCAGCATCGTGTTCTTCTTCGTGATCTTCGGGACCGGCCTGTCCGGGGCGGGGACAACCCTGGTCGCCCAGTCCCGGGGCAAGGACGACCCTGCGCGCATGAACCACTACGCCAACCAGCTGGCTTCCCTGCTGGTGCTGGTGGCCGCCGTCGCCTCAATCCTCGGCGTCACGCTCGCCGCCCCGGTGCTGCGCCTCCTGGACACGCCCGCCGAGGTGTACGGCCATGCCCTGAGCTATCTGGGCATCGTGCTGACCGGCCTGCCTTTCATGTTCGCCTATTTCGCGCTCCAGGCCTCCTTCACCGCCATCGGGGACACGGTGACGCCGCTCCTGGTACACCTGGGCGCGGTCCTGCTCAACGTGCTGCTCGATCCGCTCCTCATATTCGGGCTTGGCCCTATCCCCGGGATGGGCGTCGCGGGAGCGGCGGTCGCCACGGTCCTCTCCCAGGCGCTGGGAGCCATCCTGTCGATCGCCGTGCTCGCCAGGGGCAAGGGGCCGCTCAGGCTCACCCTGCGGGGGATGCGCCCGGACCGGGCCGCCTGGGGGCTCCTCCTGCGGATAGGCCTGCCTTCCGGCCTGGGCCAGGCCGTTTCCGCCTTCGGCTTCACCATCATGCAGGGCGTGGTCAACTCCTTCGGGACCGCCACCATAGCCGCCTTCGGCATAGGCAGCCGCCTGTTCAACATGTTCGACATACCCACCTTCGGCGTGGCCAACGCGACCACGGCGCTGGTGGGGCACGCGATCGGGGCCAAGGATCCGCGCTCCGCCACGCGCTTCGTGCGCTCGGCCATGGTCATGGTGGTGCTGCTCGAGCTGCCGCTCCTGTCCCTGGCCATGGCGTTCGGCGGCGACCTGGTGCGCCTGTTCGTCAACGACCCGGAGGTGATCAGGCTGGGCGACATCATGTTCAAGGTGATCACCCCGTCACTGCTCATGTTCAGCCTGTACATGGCGCTCACCGGGGCGTTCCAGGGCGCGGGCGACACCAAGATCATCATGGTGCTCTCCATCGCCCGGCTCTGGGTGATACGCCTGCCCCTGGCCTACCTGCTGGCGTGGACCACGGACCTGGGCCCGTATGCAATCTGGATCGCCATGTTCGTCTCGAACGCGCTGATCACCGTCGTCGGCTTCATCCACTACAGGAAGGGGCGCTGGAAGCGAGCCCTCGACCCCGACCGCATCTGAGCCCACCCGGACACGCCGCGCCCCGCGCGGCCTCACCGGGAACACCCCGATCCCAACCCACAGTTGCGCAGCAACCGCGATGACACCGGACACGCCGCGCCTCGCGCGGCATCACCAAACACCCCGATCCCAACCCGCAGTTGCGCAGCAACTGCGATGTCAAAGAGAAAGGCCGCGCTACCGCGCGGCCTTTCTCTTTGACTATGACCCGGACAGGAATCGAACCTGCGACCTGCTGCTTAGGAGGCAGCCGCTCTATCCAACTGAGCTACCGAGTCGGAGTCTTTCTGAGAAGCCCTGCGGGCTTCTCAGAAAGACATCGCATTTGCTTCGCAAATGCGGGTTGAGACATCGCAATTGCTGCGCAATTGCGGGGGGACATCGCATTTGTGAAGCAAATGCGGGTTGGGACATCGCATTTGCTCCGCAAATGCGGGGGGGACATCGCAATCGCGGGAGGGAATCCGGTTCGTCATCCTTGCGGATTACTCGCCGGACGCGGCATGCGCTTCGCGCCTGCGGGCTGAGTCTAAAATGAAGGGCGCGCGGCTGTCAACGGCCGGTTCCCGACGGTTCGTTCCCGGCGCTTCCCTCCGGCGAGGCGGGCTCGGCGGGCGCGGTTTCACGGGGCAGGGCCTCCAGCCGCTTGCGCTCGTCCGCCTCGGCCGCCAGCCGCTCCAGCTCCTCGAAGGGATCCTTGATGCTCTCCTCGTAGCCTACCTTGAGATCGTCCAGGTAGCCGGCCAGGTCGGCGGCCTTCTGCCGTATCTCGCCGATTGCCTTCTGCTCGCCGGCCTCCGGGAGGGCCTTGAGCCGGGCCATGTCTATCTTGATCTGCTTGAGCGCGTTGACCGACGAGTTGAGCCTGAGCCTGAGCACCTCGCGCTGGTCCTCCAGGTCCTTGCAGGCCTTCTCCTGCTTCTCTATCTCGGAGACCGAGCGGCGGTACTCGTCGCGGAGGTTCGGGCTCAGGTCGTCCTTCATCCTGAAGAGGAGCGCCTCGCGGTCCCTTGCCAGGTCCGCCGTGGGAATGGATGCGACGATGCCGTCGATCTCGTTGACCGAGTGCGTCAGCAGCTTCACCTGCTCCACGTAACGGTCCAGGGTGGGGATCATGTCCTTGCCGAACTCGTCGTCGCCCTTGCCCGCCCTGATGGCCTTGACGATCTCGTCCCGGGCGGCCGCCGCCTCGGCGTAGATGTGGGCGTAGGCCCCGGCGGCCTTGCCAGCGGAGCGCCTGGTCCGGCCGAAGCTGAACAGCTCCTTCCACGACGATACGCCCAGCAGGCGGAACAGCTTGCGCTCCAGGCCGCGCACGGTGACCGGGAAGGAGGACAGGTGGCCGATGAAACTCAGGGCCATGATGCCCGAGGGTATGGCCGCCCAGAGGAAGGCCGGGGACGTGACCAGGTTGATGGTGAAGAGGAGGGCAGGCACGGAAATCACCGACGCCAGGTGCATGGCCATGCTGTCACGCACCCGGTTGAGCTTCTTGTAGGTCTCCAGGCCCTCGCCCTCCAGTTCCGGCATGCGCTCCAGTTCGCGCACCTTGGCCTTGCCGCGCAGGAGAGCCGCGAGGTTGCCCAGGATGCCGTTGGCCCAGGAGGCGGTGACGATGGGCACCACCACGGACTGCCAGCCGAATCCGCCCGGGGCCTTGAACGCGAGGAACCAGAGGAAGGCGTTCACGCCGATGAACGAGAAGAGGTTGCCCAGGAAGCCGGCGCCCGACTTGCGCGCCTTGTCCTCCACCTTGTCGCGGTAGCGGTCAAAGTCGGTCTCTATCTCCTCGGAACCGGGCTTGAAGTACTCGGAATCCTTGAGCTCGGCGTCCCACTTGCCGGTGGCCACCTGCTGGCTGTGTTTCTGCAGCTCGGCCTTGATGGCCTGTTTCTCGCTCATCCGCGCGCCGGCGCCCTCGACTGCCCGCTCCACCTTGGCCATGGCCCGCTCGATCTTGGCGCTCACCTGGTCGCCCGTCGCGTGGCCCGCCGCCTGGGAAGCGGATCCCTTGCGGTTGGATTCCTGGAAGGCGTTCACCCCGGTCTCAATGGCCCGGAGTATCTCCTCGACGCCCTTGCCTATGCTGCGGGCCATGTCCGAGCCGCCCTGGGAAGACCCCGATTGCCGCTTGACCAGGAGGTTCTTCTCCGCCAGCTCCGCGATCACCTCGGCGGCCTCTACCCCGCGGCTCCCGTGCTTGGCCAGGGCCTCGCCCACGGTCATGCGGCGGCCGAGCAGCCTGGTTTCCTCCAGGATGGCCCTGCGGATTTCTTCCATGTCCCCGGCACCGGCTGGCTTGCCGGGAGGGGGCGCCGCGGCTGGCGCGGGCGGGGGGAGCTCCTCGGCCAAGCCGGGCTTGAAACCCGCCCGCGGCTTGGCGTGCTCGGGGTCGAACTCTATGTTGGGGCTGGCTATCTCGTAGGCGTGTATTTCCTTGGTTATGTTCTTGAGGGAAACCTTGCCCAGCTTCTCCGCCTGGAAGTCTATCTTGTTCAGGACCTGGTTGTAGACGTCCTGGGAGAAGCAGATGCATCCCGGCTTGGCCAGGGACTGCAGGCGGCTGGCTATGTTGATGCCCTCGCCCAGCGCGTCGTTCTCGAAGAAGTAGATGTCCCCGAGGTGCACGCCGATGCGCATGAGCAGGAGCTGCGCGCCTTCCGTCTTGTTGTGGGCGTAGACGGCGTCCTGGATCTCCATGGCGCACTGGAGCGCCTCCACGGTGTTGCGGAAGTCCACCAGGAAGGCGTCGCCAATGGTCTTGATGACCGTGCCGTGCCTGCGCGCGGCGGCATCGACGACTATCCTGTTGTGCAGCCTCAGGAGCTCCAGCGTGCCCGACTCGTTCTTCTCCATCATGCGCGAGAAGCCCACGATGTCGGTGTACATGATCGCCGCCAGGCGATAGTCTTTCTGTTCCATTTCGTGGAACAGCATAGAGTACCCGACCATCGCGGTCAACTGGCAGGGGGGCGGGGTTCAGGTCCCGAAGGACGCTTCCTGCCTGGCCAGGTCCGCCTTCAGGAAGCCGAGCGACAGTTCCTCGTTGAGCTGCCTGCCCCCGCCCTTGATCCTGGTCTCCAGTCCCAGTTCCGGCAGGTAGACCTGGGCGTCGTTGCCGGTTTGCACCACGACGCCCCTGCCGCTCCAGCCCGGCCTGTCCATCAGCCAGGCCAGGGTCCAGTGCAGCTGGCTGGCCCGCTCGGCCTTGCGCACCGCCTGGGACGAGGCGGCGGCCCTGGCCACTCGCATCGATATCTCGTCCGCGGGCAGGATGGTCGGTCCCGGCCGTCCCGCCTCCGAGGCCAGGGCCGCCCGGATCTGCTGGTGCGCCAACAGGTCGCCGTAGCGCCTGAGCGGGCTGGTGGCCTGGGCGTACATGGTCACGCCCAGGCCCTGGTGGGCCCTGGGCTGGACCCCGGCCATGCCGCCCCGCATCAGGCGGCGCTTGGCGAACTCGCCGGCCAGGCCTTCCGGCAGGTCGTCCCGCGAGCCAGGGGCTTCCTGGCTGTAGTACGGGAAGGGCAGGCCTCGGTCGAAGGCCCAGCGGGCTGCCGCTTCCCCGGCCAGCACCATCATCTCGCGGACCACCGAACTCGAGCGGAAGTCGCCGATCGGGTCGACGGCGGGCGTGCCGTCCGCCACCCATACCCGGACTTCCGGAATGGCTATGTCGATGGCCCCGTTCCTCGAGCGGAAGGCGCTCCTGAGCCGGGCTATCCTGTCCAGCTCGGCCAGCTCGCCGCTTCCCAGCTCGGCGTCGGCCGCCTCGTAGCTGCGCCTGGTCACCCGCACCCAGCTGGGCCGTACCGACACCTCGGCGATCATCCCGTCCGCGTCCAGCGCCACCCTGAAGGACAGGGCGCGCGACCGTTCCGACAGGCCCAGCCCGAAGC
>JAKLIU010000078.1 GCA_022709445.1 Spirochaetota bacterium
CGGCCGGTACGTGGATGCGGGGTCCGCCAGGATCGAGGGCACCAGCACAAAATGGTAGACCAGCATGGTGACCAGGATGGCGAGCGTCACCATGCCCTTGAGGCCGGGCCAGGACGGGACGGGACCGAGCGGGCCGTCGCGCCGCAGGGCCGAGGCCGTGGACAGGGCGAGCGTCGCGAAGAAGCCGAACACGAGCAGGTTGCTCTGCACGGTGTAGTAGGCCAGCGTCTGGAGCTCCAGTTCGCCGTCCGGGCCGACCAGGGTCATGGCCAGCCCCGAGCCGCAGGCGCAGAGCAGCGCGGCGCGGAACGCCAGCGCGATCCTCCGGTCCCGGACGATCACGCCCGCGCCGCCGTCCGCGAGCATCTCACTTCCCCGTCAGGGCAGCCACGACGGCCAGGTTGCGCTCGTTCTCGGGCTTGCCGCCCTCCGGCGTGTACGCGTACTCGATCAGGTCACGGTAGAGCGTGGCCACGCGGTGGCGCACCAGCTTCATGGTCGAGTTGACGGTTCCGTCCTTGTCCGAGAACTGGGCCGGCACCAGCATGAAGGTGGCGGGCACCCAGGCGGGCTGGACTTTCTTGGCCTTGTGATCGGTCTTGAACCGGTAGAATTCCTCGCGCACCAGCGCCAGCACTTCCTCGGGAGTGACGGCCCCCCGCGAGGCCGCCAGGCGCTTGACCCGGTCCTCGTCCAGGGTGACCAGGGCGATCGTGTACCTGCGCTGTTCGTTCCAGGCCATGATCGCGGTGAAGGCCTCGGTGGAGCTGCCCACCGCCTCCTCGATCTCCTCGGGGCTGTACTTCTCGCCGTCCTCGGCTATGAGCAGGGCCTTCTCGCGCCCGACCACCACCAGGAAGCCGTCCGCGTCGTAGTAGGCCAGGTCGCCGGTCCAGAGCCAGCCTTCCCGGAGGGCCTTGGCGGAAGCCTCGGGGTTCCGGTAGTAGCCCTTCATCACGTTGCCGCCGCGTATGACGATCTCGCCGGTCTCGCCCGCGGCGCAGATGGAGCCGTCCGGCTTGCGTATGGTGCACTCCACGGAAGCGGCCACCCGCCCCGAGGTGCCGAACTTGTAGCACAGCGGCGAGTTGGAGCTGATGATCGGGGCGGCCTCGGTCAGGCCGTAGCCCTGGTAGATGGGCACCCCCAGGCTGGCGAAGAATTCCTGCTGCTTGACGTCCAGGAGGGCCCCGCCGCCGACGCAGAACCTGATGTTCGGCCCGAACACCGCCGTCTTCACCTTGCCGAAGATCAGGGCCTTGGCCAGGGCGTGGACCGGGGCGTGCTTGAGGACGGTGCCCAGGCCGGGTTTCCCGAAGCCGTCGCCGTTGAGCGCGATCCCCGCCTTGATCCCGGCCTTGAACAGGTACTCGATGAACCCGCCCTTCTCCTCGATGCCGGCGACTATCTTCTTCATGAAGTTCCCGGAGAGGGCAGGCACGGTCATCAGGAACTTGGGGGACACTTCCCTGAGGTTGATGGGAATGTTGCGCAGGATGCCCATGCTCCCTCCCCGCGCGTCCACGAAGTAGAGGGCCAGGCCGCAGACCAGGCCCGCGTAGATGCCCACGGTGTGCGCGAAGGAATGGTCCAGGGGCAGGATGACCAGGGTGGAGTAGTGGTAGATGTCGCCGAACAGCTTCACGCCGTCGTGGCAGTTCACGAAATAGTTGCGGTGCGTGAGCATGATGCCCTTGGGGTCGCCCGTGGTGCCGCTGGTGTAGCTGATCGTCACCGTGTCGTCCTCGCCCGTGCCCGCCGCCACGGCGTCGAGCTCAGCCCCCCGGGTCGGCCCGGCGACGAGGGCCGCCGCCCCGCTCTCCAGGGCGTCTTTCATGAGGAAGGCGTTCTCCCGGGGCCAGCCGTTCCGGGCGCAGGCCTCGTCGAGGGCCGCCGCGTCGTCGTCCATGAACAGGACCAGCGGCGAGAGCCCGGCGCCCTTGAGCGCGCCCAGCACCTTGTCCGCCTGGTTGCGGGAGGTGAGGAAGAGACCCGAACCCGAGTGCTTGACCCGGAAGGGGATTTCCTCGGCCAGCAGCTTGATGGAGAGCGGCACGGACACCATGCCGGCGGACAGGAGGCCCAGCTCGCCCACGATCCACTCCGGCGAGCCCTCCGCCAGTATGGCGGCCGCGTCCCCGCGCTTGAACCCGCGGTCCAGCAGCCAGGAACCCAGCGCGCGGGCCCGTTCGCGCACCTGGGCGAAACTCAGGGCTTCCCAGCCGGCGTCGGTCTTCCTGAACGCGTACGGATCCTTCCCGTACTTAGAGACGGCCGTCTCGAGCATGGCCAGCACGGTCTGCTTTTCCATCGTCTTCCCCGCTTGTCCTGTGTTCGGCCGCCGCATCGCGCCCGTCCGGCCAGTATAACGCATTCCGGGCTCCGGCGCCCGCGAAAACGACTCGGACACCATCGCGGCCGCGCTCCTTCGCACGCGTGGAAAGCCGTGCTACAGTGACGGCGACAGGAGCCGTCATGGACATCGAAACGCTGCCGCCCGCCGCCGTCTGGAAGCACTTCTCCGCGCTCTGCGCCGTTCCCCGCCCCTCGCACCACGAGGAGGCCGTCTGCCGGTTCCTGCTGGAACGAACCCGGTCCATGGGACTTGAGGCCTCGCGGGACGCCACGGGCAACCTCGTGATCCTCAAGCCGGCCAGCCCGGGCATGGAGGAGCGGCGCGGCATCGTGCTGCAGGCCCACGTGGACATGGTGGCCCAGGCCGCGCCGGGTTCGGCCCACGACTTCCTCAGGGATCCCATCGTGCCGCGGCTGGACCCGGCGGATCCCGCCTGGATAACCGCCACGGGTACCACCCTGGGCGCGGACAACGGCATCGGAGTCGCCATGGCCCTGGCCATCCTGGAGGAACCCGGCCTGGAACACGGCCCGCTCGCCTGCATCCTGACGGTCAACGAGGAAGACGGCATGAGCGGGGCCCGGGGCCTGGAATCCGCGCCCTTGCCCGACGGCTTCCTCCTCAACCTGGACGGCGAACTGGAGAACGAGCTGACGATAGGCTGCGCCGGCTCCGTGCGCAGCTACGCGACCATGACCGGCCCGGCCGCCCCCGCTCCCGCCGGCGCGCGCCGGTACCGTCTCTCCCTGGACGGGCTCCTGGGCGGGCATTCGGGCGTGGACATAGACAAGCACCGGGCCAACGCGAACGTCGAGCTGGCCCGCATCCTGTCGGCCGCCATCGATGAATGCGGGGCTGTCGCGCTCTCCGAGTTCAGGGGCGGCGACGCGGCCAACGTCATCCCCCGCTGGGCGAGCGCACTCGTCGCCCTGGAACCGGGCAGGGAAACGGCCTGCGTCGCGGCCCTGCGCGGGGCGGCCGATCGCGCCACGAATGACTGGGCGGGGCGCGAACCCGGATTATCGGCCCGGCTGGACGTGGCAGACGAGCCCGCGGACGGGGCCGTCCTGCCCGCCGCGGAAGCCGCCGCCCTGCTCCGCCTCCTGGCCACGGTCCCCGACGGACTCGTCGCCATGGAACCCGACCTGCCCGGCTGCATCCGCAGTTCCCTCAACCTGGGCAAGGTGACGGGCGCCGCCTCGGGGGGCGCCTTCTCCCTGGAGACCATGGTCCTGGTGCGCAGTTCCTCGGACGCGGAACGGGAAGAGATCGCAACCCGGCTGGAGGCGCACATGGGGGCCGCGGCGGCGACGGGCCGGAAGGTGTCCATCCGCAGGCCGGCCACCCTGCCCGCCTGGAGCCCGGACCGGTCCAGCCCCCTCCTGGCCACGGCCCGTTCGACCTACGCGGAGCTGTTCGGCGGGGAACCGGTCGTCGCATCCACCCACGGAGGCCTGGAATGCGGGCTCTTCAGGCCGCGCTTCCCCGGCTGGGACATGATCTCCATCGGGCCGACCATCCTCTACCCGCACTCCCCGGCGGAGCGCGTGAACGTGGCCTCGGTAGAACGCTCCTACCGCTTCCTCGTGGAACTGGTGCGGCGCCTGGGCCGCTGATCCGGGGCGGGCCGAGCCGGACGGCGTCCATCGGGGGACGCGGGACGGCGGCCCACGCCTTGACGGCCGGGCGGACTACCGTGTACCTTGAAACAACTCCTCCCACAAGGCGCGCGCATGAACTATTCCGACCCCACTCGACTAGGGCTTCTGGCCTGCCCAGGCGGCGAAAAGTTCGCCGAGCAGGTCGTCCGCCGGCTCTCCACCATCTACCGGCGAAGGTTCGACCGCAAGACCGACGTGCTGGCGGAACGCTACCACCTGTCCAAGGAGCTGGTCACCCGGAAGGTCAACTTCGACAACGACATCCAGTCGTCGCTCCTCTACATCCCGGGCAACGTCAACCAGTACCGCGCGCCGCGCTTCAACGTGAACGCACGCTACACCTGGTTCCCCAACGGGGAGATCAAGTCGGAGATCACCGACTCCATCCGCGGCAAGGATCTCTACATCTTCCAGGACGTGGAGAACCGCCTGCCCTGCAAGTTCAACGACGGGCGCGACGAGCGCACGCTCTCGGTCAACGACCACATCTTCTGCCTGATGACCACCATCGACGCGGCCATCCAGGCTGGCGCGGGCCGCATCACCCTGGTGCTGCCGGCCTATCCCTACTCTCGCCAGCACAAGAAGAAGGGCCGCGAGGGCCTGACCGCCGCCCGCTTCGGGCAGATCATGGAGTACTACGGCGTCTCGCGCATCATCACCCTGGACATCCACTCGCGCGAGATCGAGAACTGCTTCAACAAACTGCGCCTGGAGAACCTGCACGCCTCGTACCAGGTCATAGAGAAACTGGCCGGCATCATCGACGTGGGCGACGACAACCTCGTCGTCCTGTCCCCGGACACCGGCGCGGTGGACCGCAACAAGTTCTACGCCAGCACCCTGCAGAAGCCGCTGGCCCTCCTGTACAAGGAGCGCGACTACTCCAAGGTGACCAAGGACGCCAACGACTCCAACATCACCGAGATGAAGCTCCTGGGCGACATCAGCGGCAAGACCGTGTTCATGGCCGACGACATGCTGGGCACCGGCGGCACCCTGCTCAAGGCCATGCGCTACCTCAAGGAACAGGGCGCCGTCAAGGTGATCTGCGCCGTGTCGCTGCCCCTGTTCTCCGCGACCGCGGTGGACGACTTCGACAAGGCCTACCGCGAGGGGCACTTCTTCCGCATCATCGGCACCAACGCCGTGCACCACCGCGAGCTCCTGGAGAAGGAGTGGTACATAGAGGCGGACGTGACCACGCTGTTCGCGCAGATCATCTCGCTCCTGCACCACAACCGCAGCCTTTCGCCCATGCTGGACAACCGCGACCTGATAGCCAAGAAGATCAAGAAGTCCATAGCCGCGCACGCGTCGCAGCACCCGACCCAGCCCAACCTGCCGCTCTGAGCGCGGCGGAGCAACGGCGACCATGAGGATATTCAAGCGGCCCGCGGAGACGCGGGCCGTTCTCTTCGACGTGGACGGCACGCTGTACACCAACGAGGAGTACGGCCGCTGGCAGGTGGAGGCGATGGTGCGCGAGCTGGCCCGCGTGCGCGGCACCAGCTTCGAGGACATGAGCGCCGCCATCGAACGGACGCGGGCCGGGTTCGAGGAACGCGACGGCATCAAGACCAGCCTGGGCAATGCCATGGTGGCCCACGGCATCGACATACCCACCAGCGTGGCCTGGCGGACGCGGCTCATCGACCCGGGCAGGTTCCTGTCGGCCGACCACAGGCTCCGCAGCGCGCTCGAGGCCCTGCGGGACCTTGGGCTCTCCCTGGCCATCGTGACCAACAACCCGCGCTCGGTGGGCCTGGCCACGCTCCGCGCCCTGGGCGTGGAGGACCTCTTCTCCGCCGCGGTGGGGCTGGACGACACCATGAAGTCCAAGCCGGCGCCCGAACCCTACCTCCTGGCCGCGCGGCTGCTGGCCGCCGAACCCGCAAGCTGCCTGTCCGTGGGGGACCGCTACGACGTGGACCTGGCCGTGCCCCTGGAGCTGGGCATGGGCGCCATCCTGGTGGACGGGGCCGAGGACGTGTACCGGCTGCCGGAGATCCTGCGCGCCGCAACTTGACGCCGGACGCCCTACCGCATCTCCCTGAGTGAACGGGCGACCGCGTAGGCTCCGTCCCCGATCTTCTCTATGTGGCGCACGATGTCCATGAAGAGCAGTTCCGCCTTGACGTCCGCCCCGGACTTGAGGCGCTTGCGCGACTGCTTCTTCAGGGCCGTGCGGAAATCGTCGATCTGGTTCTCCAGGTTCTCCGCGGACCGCAGCTGCTCGGCGCTGATGGTGTTGTTGATGTTGTCCCTCACGAACGACAGGAAGCCCTCGACCATGTTCACGTAGGGTCCCAGGCTCTCGATCTCGCCGTGGTCTATGGGCAGCTTGCGCTCATCCGCCTTCTCCAGCAGCATCGCCAGGCTGAAGCAGTCGTCCGTTATGTCCTCCAGGTCAATGACCATCCGGAGCATCACCCCGATGTTGGCCTGGCTGGCCGCGCTGGTGTCGCCGCCCGCGCACTCGAGCAGGAAGCGCGACAGCTCCTCGCGCATCTGGTCGGCGTAGTTCTCCATGTTCCGGAAGCTCTCCAGCTCGTCGGCCAGGTCCGCCGGCCGCTCCTCGAGCAGCTCCCTGAACCGGCCGAACATGGTCCCGCAGAGGCCGGCCATGTCGGAAATCTCCTTCTGCGCGCGCATCAGGTTCAGTTCCGAGCTGTCCACCATGGCCACGGATACGTACTCCAGCTTGTGCAGCATCTTGTCCTCGCCGGGGCGGGGCTTCACCAGCCTGGTCACCAGGGCGGTCATCTGGGCGGCGAACGGAGCGAAGAGGACCGCGTTGATGACGTTGAAGGCCGTGTGCATCATGGCGATGTGCTGGGCAACCGTCGAGCCGCCGGCGAGCAGGTTCACCAGCGCCAGGAAGGGCTTGAAGAGGATGACCGCCCAGAGGGATCCAAGGACGTTGAACAGGATGTGGATCAGGGCGGCGCGCTTGGCCGCCGTCTTGGCGCCTATAGACGCCAAGTAGGCGTCTATGGTGGTGCCGATGTTCGCGCCGAGCACCAGGCCCGCGGCCATCTCGAAGCCGATGACGCCCTCGACGGCCAGGGTGATGATGATGGCGGTGGAAGCGCTGGAGGAATGGACCAGCACGGTCAGCACGGTGCCTGCGGCCAGTGCCACGAAGACGGAGAGCACGCCCAGGTCGGACACGCCCGAAAGGAAATGCAGGATCTCCGGCGATGGCTTGGGGATGGAGGCGGACAGGTACTCGAGGCCCAGGAACAGGAGGCCGAAGCCGAGGGCCGCCTCGCCGTAGTCGCGGACGCGAGAGCGCCGCTTGGCAGTCATCATCATGATGAAGCCGGCGCCGATCATGGGCAGGGCCAGCATCGCTATCTTGAACTTGAAACCGATGAGGGAGACTATCCACGCGGTCACCGTGGTGCCAATGTTGGCGCCGAAGATGACCCCGGCGGCCTGGGCCACCGTCAGCAGGCCGGCGTTCACGAAGGATACGACCATCACCGTGGTGGCGGACGACGACTGGATGAGGGCCGTCATGCCCAGGCCCGTCAGCAGGGCCTTGAAGGTGTTGCCCGTCATCAGGTTCAGGGTCTTCTTGAGCTTGTCCCCGGCGGCTTTCTGGATGCCTTCGGACAGGATCTTCATGCCGAACAGGAAGAGGCCCAGCGCCCCGACGAGCTCGATCACGGCGAGAACTATCTTCATGGCAACCACCTTGCACGTCGGTTTGGGTGCGCCGGGGAACCCGCAGAGGCCACCGGTGCGTTGAGGACAGCCTGTTTATACAGAAACGGCGCCCGATTGCATAGCGGTACGGCGGCGCCCGCCCCGGTGGACTTTCCGGCCGTTGACGCTATAATCGGCCCATGGCATTCGAGAAACTCAAGGAGCGCGCCCGTGCGCTCGCGCGCGAGACGACGGCGCTCTGGTTCGCCTTCCTGGATCCGCGGACGCCCTGGTACGCCAAGCTCGTGGCGGCGGCCGTGGTCGGGTACGCGCTCAGCCCCATCGACCTGATACCTGATTTCATACCCGTGCTCGGTTACCTGGACGACCTGCTGCTTGTTCCTGCCGGTATAGCGCTGGCGGTCAAGCTGGTGCCCAAGGACGTGCTGGCCGAATGCCGGGTCAAGGCCGCCGAGCAGGGCTCGGAACAGGCCAGGTCGGCGGGCAGGGTGGCGGCGTTCTTCGTGGCGGCGGTCTGGCTTGCGGCCATCAT
>JAKLIU010000079.1 GCA_022709445.1 Spirochaetota bacterium
GGAGGGCCGATTATAGCGGGGAGGACCCGCGGCGGCAAGCGACGCGGATGGCCGTCCCGGCTCAGTCCCCGCGCACGCGGTTCCGCCCCGCGGACTTGGCGGCGTACAGGTAGGAATCGGCGCGCTTGAGCACGTCCAGCGGCTTCTCCCCGTGCCTGGCCACCACGGCCCCGGCGCTGAGCGTCATGATGGGCAGGCGCTCCAGGCGCAGGGATTCCACCGCGGCGCGGGCGCGCTCGGCGAAGAGCCTGGCGGCTCGCGGATCCTTGCTGCGCAGGGCCACCGCGAACTCCTCGCCGCCCACCCTGCCGAAAGCGTCGCCCTGCCGCAGGAGGGAGCGCAGCGCGCCGCCGACGGCAGCCAGCACGCGGTCGCCCGCGTCGTGGCCGTACGAATCGTTGATGCGCTTGAAGCGGTCGAGGTCGAACATGACCACTCCCACGTGCTCGTCGCGGCCCACCGTCTCGATGAAGACGGACAGCCGTTCCATGAAGCGGTTCTTCCTGAGCCCGCCGGTCATGGTGTCGAAGGCCGCCTCCACCTCCACCCTGTCCTTGACCAGCACCTTGGACACCACGACCGACAGCCCGGCGAAGACCACGCCGGCGGCCATGAACAGGAGCCCCCACACGAACAGCCCCCGCTTCGACCGCGCCGAAGCCTCCAGGGCGGACACCAGGTCGTTGGACAGGTCCCAGGCGTCCTCGCTGGCCCTCACCAGGGCGGCGCGCGCCTGCACGTCCCCGCCCCGTACGTCCACCATCGCGCCCCGGAGCCTGGCCATGGCGGCGGCGAGCGGCTCGTAGCCGGCGTCCAGGCGTCCCCCGGCGTCGGCCTTGAGCGATTCCAGCGTGCCGAGCGCCACGTCCAGCGAGTCCATGGAAGGGATGCCCGCCAGTTCCAGCTTGGCCGCCCGCTGGATGCCGCCGCGCACCAGGCCCGCCCGGTTCACGAAGGCCGCGTCGCCCGAGGTACGCGCCACGGCCGTTCCCGCGACGCCCAGGCCCAGGGCCGTCAGGCAGAAGGACGCCACCAGGAGGGGTATGAGGATCTGCGATGGTTTCTCCGCGAATCTGCTGATCATTTGCCATAGGAATGTAATGCATCGGCGCGTCGCGTGCAAAGAGTGTCTCAGCTTTCCGCGATCGGACCGTCGCCCGCGGGGCCGGCGCCTGCCGCCCGGGCCCTGCCGCGTCCCGGCCTCCCGTCGATCCAGAGCCCGGAAATGATCAGGGCCGCGCCGAAGAAGAAGGCCGCCGTCAGGCGCTCGCCTATGAGGGCACCCATGCCCACGGCGAACACGGTCTCCAGGTAGAAGATCCGGCTGCCCCGGGCGGCGCTCACGTACTTGTACCCCCAGGTCATCAGGACCTGGGCGCCGAAGACCAGGAGTCCCAGCCCGGCCACCAGGGCCAGCGAGCCGGCGGATGCGTCGACCGGCTTCCCGATGGACAGGAGCGCCGCCACCGGCAGGCCGAACAGGCAGGGCGACAGGTACAGGGTGAATGGATCCTCGGTCAGCCTGGCCCGTTTCAGGTGGTTGATGGCCAATCCGGCGAACACCGAGGAAAGGATGGCCAGGGCGTCGCCCAGGATGGAGTAGCCGCTGCCGTCGTTGAGTACCAGCACGCTTCCCGCGGTGCACAGGGCCAGGGCGGCGGGGGCCGACCCGGACTGCCGCTCCCCGAAGAACAGCCGCCCGAACAGGGCCACGAAAACAGGATAGGTGTTCCCCAGCATGGAAGCCCGGCCGCCCCCGGTCATGGCAATCGACACGTACAGGAGCGTCATGGAGGCGGCGCCGTACAGCCCGCGGAGCAGCCAGTCCCTGCGGTTGGTCACGCGGACGCCCCTGCGCAGGGAAGCCAGGACCGCCAGGGCGGCCAGGGCGCCGACCAGGAAGCGCAGCGCGGAGATGAAGAAGGTGGAGCTGGAACCGGAGGCGAGTTTGACCAGCGTGGTGGTCAGGGCAAAGAGCAGCGCGGCCGCCAACAGCGCCAGGTAGCCGGTTCCCCCGTTTTTCGCGATGCCGGTGGTCATGGCCGGCATTGTAGCCGCGCGACGGGGGAACGGCTAGCCTCGGCCCCCCAGCGGAGCGCTGGCGCCGGCCTCCGCGAGGCGTATACTTGAGACAGGCCGCCCGGACGCGGCGGCGAGGAGCGGGAACATGCCGGAATTCAATGATGTGTGGACGGACAAGATGCTCACGGGCGTGGAACACATCGACGCTCACCACAGGCACCTGGTCAAGCTGCTGGTCGACGCGTGCAACGCCTCGGAGGCGGGCAGCCCCCCGGGCGCGGCCAGGGAGATCCTCTCCGAGCTGGTCAGCTACACGAAGTACCATTTCGCCGCGGAAGAGCGGCTCATGATGGAGATCAAGTACCCCCGCCTCAAGGAACAGCGCGAGGCCCACCGGTGGTTCACCGAGGAGCTGAACGGCCACTTCCTGACCATCTCCGGCAAGGACGGGATGCTCGCGGCCCAGGTGTTCGTGTTCCTGCGCGAGTGGTACGCCGAGCACATACTCAAGCACGACATCGACATAGGCATTTTCATGCGTTCCGATTCATGAACGCCGTTGGCGGTGACCACGGAGCGCGATATACTGTTCACGTCCATAGCCAGGGAACAGGAGCCCATCCATGACCATCCGACGCAGGCACGCGGCCATAGCATTCGGTTCGGCGGCCGTCTTCTCGCTCTTGCAGCTCGTCCCGGCCTTCCGCTCCGCGGAGCTGGCCGTCTACGACGCCTTCCTCCACCTCAGGCCGGAGCGCGAACGCGTGAACAGCCTGCTCTTGCTGGACGTGGACGACCGCGCCGTCGCCCAGGCCGGCGAGTGGCCCTGGCCGAGGTCCGTGATGGCCGAGGGCCTCCTCAGGCTGAAGGAATTCGGGGCGGCGGCCGCGGTCTTCGATATCGAGTACATCGAGACCAGCCCCAAGGGCGTCAATTCCACCTACCTGCGGAGCGGCCTGCCGCAGGATTTCCAGCGGACCTTCGGCGACCTGGCTTCCAACATGACCGAGCTCCTGGGCGCCATCGCCGGCGGGCAGATGTCCGCCGACGACGTCGACTACTACCTGCAGGAGATAGGCGGATACATCAAGGACGAGCAGGGCAGCCTCCTCGGCAAGACCCTCGACCTGGTGCGGGACAACGACGAGTTCCTCGGGCAGGCGGCGCGGCTCTACGGCAAGGTGTGGGGAACCGTCAACATGCAGAAGTCCCCCCTGGAAACCATGGACGACGCGACCAGGAAGCGCATCGCCGAGCGCTTCTCGCACTACCTCAAGGCCGACGGGAACTGGGCCGACGGCCCGTACGTGGACGTGCTCGCTCCCATCCCGCCGGTGCGGGAGGCGCTGCGCGGCGCCGGCTTCACCAACGTGCACATCGACGAGGACGGAGTGCGGCGACGCATCGAGCTGGTGCGCGAAGTGGACGGCAAGTGGTACTACCAGCTGATCTTCTCGCCGGTCATGGAGGCCCTGGGCTACCCCGCCCTGAGGCTCGCCGGCCGCAGCCTCCGGTTGAGCGGCGCCAGGATGCCCGACGGCAGCGTCGCGGATTTCTCCATTCCCCTGGACCCGGAAGGCCGCATGTTCATCGACTGGCCCAAGACCGAGTACCGGGACAGCTACGAGCACTTCTCCTTCGCCACCCTGACGGCCCTGGAGGACGAGGAGGCCAGGCTGGACGAAATCATGTTCACCCTGGAAGCCATGGACACCTGGGCGCTCCTGGACCGGGGCGTCGCCCTGGGCGAGGAGCGGCAAGCCCTCCTCTCGGCGATGGAGGCCATCGACCGGGCCGCGGCCTCCTACCGGACCGCGCTCCAGGACGCCGACGAGGCAGCCTTCACCGATTACCTGGACGCCCGGGCCGAGCTGCGCGGACTCGCCGCCGGGTTCCTCGCCCTCGGCCCGGTGGAGCGCCTGGGAGCCGCCCTCTCGGAGGCCGCGGAAGCGCACCCCGAGCTCGCGTCGTACCTGGAGGAAGAGGGGCAGCGAGCGGCGGCCCTGGCGGCCGAGCTGTCCACCTCCCTCGGTCGCATCGACACGTTCAGGGAAGACTCGGCCAAGGCGCTCGCCGGCAAGACCTGCATCATCGGCTGGGTGGGCACGGGCACCACGGATATCGGCGTCAATCCCTTCGACGGCGAGTACATCAACGTGGGCACGCACGCCGCCGTGGCTGACACCATCCTGTCCCGCAGCTTCATACGGTACATGGACCCGTGGGCCGGCGTCCTCCTGGCCCTGGTCATGGTACCCCTCCTGGTGCTGGTCATGGGCCGGTTCAAGGTGGGCGCGCGCGCTGCCTTCGGATTCGGCGGTACCGTCGCCACGCTGGGTGGCTCCTTCGCCCTGTTCGCGACCACCGGCGTGTTCATCGGCCCGCTGTCGGCCACCCTCGGGTCGCTGGTGGGCGTCATCATCAGGGAGGTGATCGACTTCATGGGCGCCGAGAACGAGAAGCGCTTCCTGCGCAAGGCGTTCAACACCTACCTGTCGGGCGAGGTGGTGGAGCAGATCGTGGCCGATCCCTCCAAGCTCAAGCTGGGCGGCGACAAGCGCATGATGACCGCGCTGTTCACGGACATCAGGGGATTCTCCACCATATCCGAGCAGCTGACCCCGGAAGCCCTGGTGGCCCTCCTCAACCGCTACCTGTCGGGCATGAGCGACATCATCCTCGACGAGAAGGGAACCATCGACAAGTACGAGGGCGACGCGATCATCGCGTTCTTCGGGGCTCCCCTGGACCTGCCCGACCATGCCATGCGGGCGTGCCGCTCGGCCATCCTGATGAAGCGCCTGGAACGCGAGATGAACGTCCAGTACCTGGCCGAGGGCCTGACCCCCAGCCCGCTGGCCACGCGCATCGGCGTGAACACCGGGGACATGGTCGTTGGCAACATGGGCACCGAGCGCAAGATGAACTACACCATCATGGGCAACGCGGTGAACCTGGCCGCGCGGCTCGAGGGCGTCAACAAGCAGTACGGGAGCTGGATCCTGGCCTCGCAGGCGACGCTCTCCGCCGCCGGTCCCGGTCTCCTGGCACGGCGCATGGACCGCGTTCGCGTGGTGGGCATCAACGAGCCGGTGCAGCTCTACGAGATCCTGGACCTCGAGGCGGAAGCCGACGGGGAGACCAAGGCGGTGGTCGAAGCCTTCCACAAAGGCATGGACGCCTTCGAGGCCAAGGAGTGGTCGGAGGCCAGGCGCCTGTTCAAGGCGGCGCTCCAGATCAGGGAGACCGACGGGCCGTCGGAGAAGTACCTGGAACGCTGCGAGAAGTTCCTCAAGACACCGCCGGTGGCGAGCTGGGACGGGGTGTTCAGCTTGACCGAAAAATGACGATTGCGGACCCAGGGGCCGCAATCGTCTTCGGGGTGCTTTTCGCGCCGGCTGTCGCGGCGCGAAAAGTCCGGCGTTCAAGCCGACACGCCTCCGGCGTGCGGCTTAACTCGGGGGTGCGGGCTGGGGTGACGCGCGCGGCCTGCGGCCGCGCGGCGCTCCGGGCAGGAGAGATGACGCGCGCGGCCGGGGCCGCGCGGCGCTCCGGGGGGGTCAGCTGACCGGGACGCCCCAGGAGCGCAGACGGGATTCGATGAAGTCCAGGCAGGCTTCGTGTTCGGTCTTGCCGCGGCCGCTGACTGGGATGGCGTCGCCGAACTCGATCATCACGGGGCGCTTGCGGTGCACGGGGCCGAAGCCGCGGAAGATGAGCGAATTGCCCCAGTAGTCGGTCTTGAGGGCCACGGGGAGGACGGGGACGCCGGCGCGGGCTGCGAGCTTGACGCCCAGGCTGTTGAACTTGTCGCGGGAGAAGCCGTTCGTGCGGGTGCCCTGGGGAAAGATGATCACTGAGCGGCCATTGGCCAGGTGGCGGGTGCCTTCCGCCATGACGGTGTCCAGGTCCTTGCGCGCATCCTTCCGGGTGACGGCGATGGGGTCGCGGGAGCGCATGATGGGACCCCAGATGAAGCCCTTGGTGAGTTTTTCCTTGACCACGTAGGTGCACTTCCGGATGGGGGTGATGAGGCCGGGCAGTATGGTGGTCTCCATGGTGCTCATGTGGTTGGCGACGAAGACGGCGGGGCCGGTCAGGGCGCGGACCTTGTCCAGGCCGCTGATGTGGAAACGGGCGCCGCAGCGCTCCAGTCGCTCCATCACCTCGTCGGAGCTGGCGGCCCAGGCCTCGTCGTCGTACAGGCCCTTGAGCGCCAGGGCGCGGCTGCGGAACATTACCCCGAAAAAGTTGGTGTAGGGGCTCCAGCGCGTCCCCAGGAGCAGGTACTCGCGGAGGCAGGGCTTCACGCCCTCAGGGGTGTCGTAGCGGTCACCGGTGATGGATGGCTTCATGGAACGCTCCTTGCTCGCGGCAAACTCTAGCGGAAAAAGGCGTCCGTGCCAAGGCGAACCAGGGTTCACGATGGTCCCGCGGTGCGGGACGACGCCTTGCCATCGGGGAGCGCGCCGGGCGATACTTGGCGCATGCTCAGCTATCGCCACGCCTTCCACGCGGGCAACCACGCCGACGCGCTCAAGCACCTGGCCCTGGTCGACGCACTCTCCTACATGACACGGAAGGACAAGCCCATCCTCTATGCGGACACCCATGCAGGCGCGGGATCCTACTCGCTGGGCGAGGGATACGCCGCCCAGAACCGCGAGTGGGCGGACGGCATAGCCAGGATACGCGAGGCCGCGACCGGTCCGGGAACCCCGCCCGCCGTGGCCGCGTACCTGGCCGCGGTGGATTCCTGGCGGGCGCGCTCCGGGCTGGCGGACGCCTATCCCGGCTCGCCGGCGCTGGCCGCGTCCATCCTCGGGCGGGGCGACCGCGCCGCGCTGTTCGAGCTGCATCCCGCCGACCACGAGGCGCTGGCCGCCCTGTTCGCGGGCGACCGCAGGGTACGCGTGCTCAAGGCCGACGGCCCGGCGTCTATCGCCGCGCTACTGCCGCCTCCATCGAGGCGCGGCCTGATCCTGGTGGACCCGTCCTACGAGCTGGCGTCCGACTACGACGATGCGGTCGCCTGCGTGGCCGCCGCCCTGTCGCGCTTCGAGACCGGGACCGTCATCATCTGGTACCCGATACTGGATCGCGCGGAGGCCAGGGCCCTGCCCGGGCGCCTCCAGGCTCTCTCGTCCCGGCCCCGTCTGCATGCCCGGCTGGAACTCAGGGAGCTCTTGCCTGGCGAACGGGGCATGGCGGGCAGCGGCCTCTTGGTCTTCAACCCGCCCTGGCCGCTGGAGGCCTCCCTCCGCGCTGCCCTGCCCTGGCTGGCACGCGCGCTCGGGGGACCGGCCGGCGCGCCGGGGACGGGCTCCCGGTGGAGCCTCGCCTCCGGCTGATTCAGTCCGGCCCCTGGCGCTGGATGCCGATCAGGCCCTGCTCCTCGAGCTTCCGGATCAGGGCCACCACGCGCTGGCCCGCGGCGTCGGCCTCCGACAGGCGAACCCGTCCCAGCTCGGCGAAGGCCGCCTTGACCCGCTCGCGCCTGCCCTCCGGGAAGCGCGCGAAGAGTCGCTCGCGCAGGGCCTCGGGCACCGGCTTCATGGCGACCAGGATGTCCCGCTCGTCGGCCGCGGCCAGGACCGCTCCCACCGACTCATCGTCCAGCATGGCGATGTCCTCGAACACGAACATGTTCTTCTTGACGGTCTCGGCCAATTCGGGCGAACCGGCCATGAGCGCCTCGATCACCTGCTTCTCCACGGCCCGAGGCGAGGCGTTGAGGATGCCCACCACCTTGGGAAGTCCTCCCGCCTCGTAGCGGGCGCGGGCTATCGCCCCGAGCTTGCGCGAGAGCACTTTTTCCACGGTCTCGCCCACCTCGGGCGCGACGAAGTCCATGCCGGCCATCCTGCGCACCACCTCAGGCCTCAGGTCCGCTGGAAGGAGCGACAGGATGCGCGCGCCCTCGGCGTCGTCCAGGAAGGACAGCACCAGCGCGACCAGCTGCGGGCGTTCGGAGGCCAGGAAGAGAGCCGTAGACTCGGCAGGCTGTCCGGCTATCGACGAGAACGGACGCGCGGGGGATCGCGCCGCCTCCTCGTCGGACTGCCCGAAGGCCGCCCGGTCCGCGAGCGCCTCCTGGCTGCCCTGGAGGGCTTCCAGCTTGCGTCCCATGGACGCGACCG
>JAKLIU010000008.1 GCA_022709445.1 Spirochaetota bacterium
GTGGCGCAGGCGGTAGGCATCGTGCTCGCGGTACTGCTGCTGTTCATGGGCCTGCGCACCGGCGTGATCATCGGCGCGGTGCTGCTGATCACCGTGGCCGGCACGCTGTTCGTGATGCAGCTCTGTGGCATCGAGCTGCAGCGCATCTCGGTGGTCCCGGACATGCCGCGCTACGTGAAGGGCGTGATCAACCTGCGCGGGAAGGTGATACCCATCATCGACCTGCGGCTGCGCTTCGACCTGGAGGAGCGCGGCTACGACGACCGCACCTGCATCGTGGTGTGCGAGATAGAGCGGGTGCTGATCGGCTTCATCGTGGACACGGTGGAGGAGGTGGTGGTGATACCCGAGAACCAGGTGGAGCCGCCGCCCATGTTCAAGAGCGCCAGCGGGCGCGAGCGCTACATCTCGGGCCTGGGGAAGGTGGGCGAGGCGGTGAAGATACTCCTGGACGTGGAGAAGATCGTGCATGACGAGGCCGTGAAGGCCCTGGCCATGCAGCCGGCCGGCGCCTGACGGGGCCCGATGGACGAACTCCTCCCGCTCCGCGAAGCCGATTTCCGCTGGGTCGCCGGCATGCTCTACGACCGCTTCGGCATCAGGCTGGGCGAGCAGAAGCACGTGCTCGTGGCCGGGCGCCTCACCAAGCGGGTGAGGCAGCTCGGCCTGTCCTCCTTCGCGGACTATTTCTCCCTGATCAAGGCCGACCCCGACGGGCCGGAGCTGACGGAGCTCCTGAACCGGCTGACCACCAACCACTCGTTCTTCCTGCGCGAGCGCGAGCACTACGACTTCATGCACAAGACCATACTGCCCGAGATCGCGGCCAAGGCCTCACGGAGCCCGGGCTACCCCCTGCGCATCTGGAGCGCCGGCTGCGCGGCGGGCGAGGAAGCGTACACGATAGCCATCACCCTGCGGGAGTCGCTGGGCACGGCCCTGGACGGCATGGACCCCGGCGTGCTTGCCACCGACATATCGGACGCGGTGCTGCGGGAGGGCATCGCGGGGCGATACCCCGGGGCGCGCCTGCGGGAACTGTCGCCGGCGACCCGGAAGAAATACTTCAGCCAGGCGGGCGAGGACCTGTACGAGGTTGGGCCGGAGCTGCGCAAGCTGGTGCTGTTCAAGCGGCTGAACCTGATGACCGACCGCTTCCCGTTCAGGGGCGAGTTCGACGTGGTGTTCTGCCGCAACGTGATGATCTATTTCGACAAGGATTCGCGCGCGCGCCTGAGCCGGGCCATCCACGACATCATCAAGCCGGGCGGCTACTTCTTCATCGGGCACTCGGAATCGCTGCAGCGCGACGAGTGCCCCTTCGAGTACGTCAAGCCCGCGATCTACAGGAAAGGAACCGGAAACCGATGACGAGCCTGCGAGCGCTGGACCTGGGAGTCGTCATAGTCGCCAACCAGAAGGGCGGAGTCGGGAAGACGGTGACCGCCATCAACCTGGCGTCCGGACTGGTGAAGGCCGGCGAGCGCGTGCTGGTGGTGGACGGCGACCCGCAGGCCAACCTGAGCCTGTTCTTCGGGGCGGCCGAACGCGCCAAGCCGGGCACGGGGAACATAGGCGAGCTCCTGACCTCGCTGGCGGACGGCGGCGCGCCGCGGCTGCGCGACCACGTGATCAGGCAGGTGCGCCGCGGGCTGGATCTCCTGCCGGCCGGCCACCGCGGCATCCGCCTGGAGCTGGGGGACGAGCGCCTGAAGACGGCCGCCGCCGGCTTCGCGGCGCTGATGGCCGGGGCGCGTGCCGAGTACCGCTGGATCATCATCGACTCGTCGCCGTCCAACGGGGAGCTGGAGCGCATACTCATCAGTTCGAGCGAGGCGGTGATCGTGCCGCTGGAGTACCAGCTTTTCTCGGTTGCCGGGCTGGAGGCGCTGATCGAGGACGTGGCTTCCTGCGCGGCCGAGACCGGGCGGCCCATCCGCGTGCACGCGATCGTCTTCACCAAGGCCGAGAAAAACGTCGCGCGCATGGATGCGTACCGGGAAATCTTCTCCACGTTCCGGATACCCATTTTCGAGGTGTGCAAGTCCGAGTACGTCCCCCGCTCCATCGAGCGCTCGCGGACGCTGTTCGAGTGCGCCCCCTCGAGCTACGCGACCAGCGACTATGCCAGGCTGGTCGAGAAAGCCTTCCTGGAGTGAGCATGGCGATGAAAAAAACGGGTGTGGACAAGCTGGGCCGGCTGGCGGCGTCCCTGGCTTCCAAGCTTCCCGCCGAGGACGGCGGCTACGAGCGCTCGTCGGCCTTCGGGCCTTCGGCGGCCTCGCGCTTCCTGGGCGACTGGGCGGTCGTGGAGCACGAACTGGACGGCCGGCCCTGGATCGACCGCTACCCGGCCGACCGGCTGGGCGGGGCGGAATTCCTGGACCCCGACTACGAGGCGAGCTTCTCCTTCGGCGAGCGCGTATGCGTCAAGCGCGTGGCGGTCCGCGGCGCTCTCGCCCTGGGTGCGGGCGGCGGGGCGGACGGAGAGGCCGGCGGATCCCTGACCGCCTACGAGTACCGCATGACGGTGGCCCTCGAGTGGTCGCCGGCGTCCCAGGACCGGATACGCGCGAAGCCCGTGCTGGGCTACCAGTTCACCAGCCTGGACGGGACCGTCGCGGCCGTGCGGGAATTCGGCGGCGGCGGCGAGAGCATGCTCATCCACGCCCGCTTCGAGGGCGGGGACCTGGTGCTCGAGGACGGGGGGGACCGGAAGGTCCTGAGGAGGCGGGCATGAACGCCGCCAGGGTTCGCGTCCTGATCGTGGACGACTCCGCAATAGCCCGGGACCTCCTGGAACGGGGGCTGTCAGCCGATCCCGCGATCGAGGTGGCGGGCAAGGCCGCCGACGCCTACGCGGCGCGGGACAAGATCGTCTTCCTCAATCCGGACGTGGTCACCCTGGACGTGGAGATGCCGCGCATGGACGGCATAGAATTCCTGAAACGGCTCTTGCCGCAGTATCCGGTTCCGGTGGTGATCGTGTCGGCCGTGACGGCGGAGGGCTCGCGCCGCGCGCTCGAGGCGCTGGAAGCCGGGGCGGTGGAGGTGGTCGCCAAGCCGGCGGCCGGGGACCGTGACGGGCTGGCGGGCATGATCGCCTCCCTGCGCACCGCGATCCACGAGGCCTCGCGCGCGAACGTGACCACCCTGAGACGCTACGCCCCCGCGCCCGCGCGCACCGCGCCCGCGGCCGGCGGCCCGCGCAAGTCCAGGCTGTCCGGCTCGGGCGCCGAGCGGATCATCGCCATCGGGGCGTCCACGGGAGGGACCACCGCCCTGACCACGGTCATCACCGCCCTGCCGGCGGACGCGCCTCCCGTGGTGGTGGTGCAGCACATGCCGCCCGTGTTCACGCGCATGTTCGCCGAATCCCTGGACAAGCAGTCCCGGGTGACGGTCAAGGAAGCGGCCGACGGCGACGTGCTGGAGCGCGGGCTGGCGCTCATAGCCCCCGGGGACCGGCACCTGACCGTGGCCAGGGAAGGCACCGTGTTCAAGGCCAGGCTGGACGACAGGCCCAAGGTGCGCGGGCACAGGCCTTCCGTGGACGTCCTCTTCGAGTCGCTCGCCAGGATCGCCGGGCCGCGGAGCATCGCCCTGGTCCTGACCGGCATGGGCCGCGACGGCGCGGACGGGCTCCTGTCCCTGAGGCGGGCCGGCGCGCGCTGCTTTGCCCAGGACGAGGCCAGCTCGGTGGTGTTCGGCATGCCCAAGGAGGCCTGGGAGAACGGCGCGGCCGAGCGGCTGGTGCCGCTGGAGTCGGCCGCCGCTGAACTCATCGCCTGCCTGTCCGCGGGCGTTGCGGGCGGGGTGACGCCATGACCGTGCGCAACGTCGGCATAGGGGAATGGGTCGTCTCCGCCGACCCGTCGGTCTCCATCAAGACCTTCGCGCTCGGCTCCTGCGTGGCGGTCATCATCTACGACACCAAGCTGCGCATAGGCGGGCTCATACACGTGGCCTTGCCGGACTCGACGATCGACGCGGCGCGGGCCGCTTCGCAGCCAGGGTACTTCGCGGACAGGGGGCTCCCCATCATGATCGAGGAAATGAAGAAGCTGGGCGCTGAGCGCTCGCACATCTGGGTGAAGCTGGTGGGAGGCGCGTCCATGCTCGACCCGGACAACCTGTTCGACATAGGCAAGCGCAACATCCTCGCGGTCAAGCGCATCTTGTGGCGGAGCTCGCTGGGCCCGCTCGCGGAGGACACCGGGGGCGAGATCAGCCGCACGGTTTCCCTCAACGTCGGCGACGGGAGCACCCTGGTGTCCTCCGGCGCGCGTCAGTGGCAGATCTAGGAGGCCCGGCCATGGAAACCAGGCACGTGCTGATAGTGGACGATTCCTCGACCGCGCGCATGATCGTGCAGCGCTGCATCCAGATGTCGGGGCTGCCCGTGGAGACCTTCGGGTTCGCCGAGAACGGGCTGGACGCCATCGCCTACCTCCGCGAGACCCAGGGCGTCTCCGTGGTCGTCACCGACATCAACATGCCCAAGATGGACGGGCAGACCTTCCTCCGCCTGCTCAAGTCGGACCCGGCCACCGGCGGCATCCCCGTCGTGGTGGTGTCGAGCATCGTGGAGGGAGGGGAGGACCGGGCCCTGCTGTCCCTCGGCGCGGCGGCGGTGATCAAGAAGCCGGTGTCGCCGGCCAAGATACTAGAGGCGATGGGAGGGATGGCATGATGGACGGATTCGATCCCGCGCGCTCACGGGACGCGCTTTCCGACGCGGTCTGCAGCACCTTCGCCGACATGACCTTCATCGACGTGGCGCCCGCCCGCGCTGGAGCCGGACCGGGAGCCCGACCGGTAGCGGCCCCGGGGATACGCGAGGTGCGGGCGGCCATCGACGTGCTCCGGCCCGTGAGCGGGCGCCTGGAACTGCGCATGCCCGAGGACCTGCGGGCGCGCATCCTGGACATACTCTACGACGGCAGCGAGGGCGAGGGCGGCGAGCGCCGGGACGATTCCGTGCTGGAACTGCTCAACGTGATAGCGGGGCAGTTCCTGTCCCGGTACTTCGGCCGCAACGCCGAGGTCAAGCTGGAACTGCCGCAGTACCTGTACTTCCACGAGGACAACGAGGGCGAGACCATCGTCGACCTGGACTTCGACGCGGAGGGCCTGCCCGCCCGCGCCCTCCTCAGCTCCATCCGTTACCGGTACTGAGCCGGTCAGCCGGACGGGGCCCGCGCCGGCAGCCGCAGGCGGAAGGTTCCGCCGCCCGATCCGTCGATCTCCAGCGAGCCGCCCACCTGGTCGGCCAGCATCATGACCAGCCGGAGGCCCAGGGAATCGTCGCGCACGGGCAGGGGCGTCTTGAAGCCCGGACCGTCGTCGGTGACGGTCACCTCCGAGTGCCCCTCGGGCCGCGCCTTCAGGGACAGCCCGATGCGCTTGCCCCCGTACTTGATCGCGTTGGTGATCAGCTCGTTGACCGCGAGCCCGAGGTAGACGATCCTGTCCGGGCTCATGGCCACGCGGTCAAGGTCCAGTTCCAGGACCGGTCCCCCGGCCGTGCCCCCGAACGCGGAGAACAGGTGCCGGGCTATCGAGGCCAGGTAGTCGTCGGCGGCGATGTCGCCGCCTTCCTTGAAGCCGTATAGGTTGTCGTGCAGGGCCGCGATGGCGTTCACGCGCGACTCTATGGCGTCCAGCCGGTCGCGCGCCTGCCCTTCCGGCAGCGTGGAGGATTCCAGCCCGATGAGGCTCTGCACCATGTTCAGGTTGTTCTTGACGCGGTGGCTCAGCTCGCGCATGAGCATCTCCCGCTCCGCTATCGCCTTGCGCAGGTCGCGCTCCACCGCCTCCCTGCGTTCCAGTTCCTGCCTGGCCTCCCGGGACTTGGCCGCTATGTCGGTCCGGTCCTCCACCGCGAAGAGCGCGCCGCCGTTCCCCGGCAGTGCGCTCGCCGTGCACTGCCTCACCCGGGGCACCAGGGTGGGCTGACGGCGCGGGAAGATGTCGCCGTGCAGCTGGTAGGACAGGACCACCGGAGGACCCCCGGCCAGGACCGTCTCCAGCCTGCCCTGCAGGACCCCGTCCCGGAAGCGCGGGAACAGATCCCGCAGGTCCCTGCCCATGGCCTCCTCGCGCGGCAGGTCCGTCCAGGCTTCCATGCACGGATTCCAGGCCAGGATGCGGAAGTCCCGCGAGATGGCGAAGGCGCCGATGGGTATGCTGTCCAGCAGCGGGAAGCCCTCGTTCATGGACGTTGTCCCCGCCGGAGATCCATCATGCGCGCGAGCGACTCGAAGGAGCGCAGGGAGAGGAACAGGGCGATGTCGCCGTCTATGCTCAGGTTCTCTATCTCGAAGCGCGTGCGTACCAGCAGTATGACCCCGAGCGAGCCCAGGGAGATCTCGTCCATGAGGGCCGAAGCCCCCCCTTCCAGGTAGGACGGCACCGTGAACGCCAGGTCTATCTCCAGCGCGTTGGAGATGGTGCCGAAGATGGCGTTGATGACGATGTTGCCCACCTCGCTGAGCGCTCCCGAGCGGAGCGTCTCGCGGTCCATGCCGCCCGGGCGCTGCCCGCCCCCGATGCAGTCCGCCAGCTTGCCGGCGTCCTCGACCGTGAAGATCAGCTCGATGGACGCCTGCAGGCCGCCGGTGCAGCGCATCTCGATGGCCGCCAGCCGCTCGTCGCCGCCGCGGCTGAAGCGCGCCGACAGCTCTTCCGCCGAGACGCTCTCGATGGAGGGCACCGACAGCGTGATGTGCGAACTCAGCATGGTGTTGAGCACGCCGGCCGCCTTGCCGATGGCCTGGTTCATGAGCTCTTCCAGGGAATCCTTGAGGGCAGGGTCGAGCGCCCGGCCCGAACTCCCGGCCCGCGGCCCGAGCGCCGCGTTCACGACCGCCGCCAGCCTGTCCCGCTCCAGCGGCTTGTTGATCATGGCGGTCGCGCCCAGGGCCTCGGCCCTGGCCCGCGTGGAGTTCTGTATGTCGGCGGTGGCCACGACGACCGGCACCGCGTTGTTCCTCGCCTTGAGCTCGGCCAGCACTTCCATGCCGCCCATGCCCGGCATCAGGAGGTCGAGCAGCACCAGGTCATAGTCCCCGGTCTCCAGCGCGTCCAGGGCTTCCCTTCCGGAGGCCACTTCCGACACGGCGTGGACCCTGCCCAGCAGGTTGCTCGCGATTGCCCTGGAAGTGGCCGAGTCGTCCACGATCAGTATCCTTGCCATGCCGCGCACCTCACGCGGAAAGTATAGGACGTCGGGGAACGAGTGCAAGGGCCCTTCCCCGTTGCAGGGGACGGGGCGATGGGCTAGGCTTGTGCCATGCCCGAAACGCAGCCCGACGGGACCCGGCGGGAGTCCGCCCCCCGCATCGCCCTCGGAAAGCTCCTGACCGCCCACGACCGCGTCATGGCCGTGCACGGCCGGTTCCGCGACAGGGTGGGCGGGATCGGGCCGCTGCTCGCGGAGCAGGAGCGGCTGTCGGCCAGGGCCGTCGCGCTGGCGCGCTCGATCCAGCCCGGGATGGCGTCGCTGGCGGAGGCCATATCGGCGATAGCCGCGAGCGGCGCCGGGGCCCGGGCCTTGCTGCGTTCCGGAGGCGAGGGCCTCGGGGCGGCGGTGGGCGGGGCGCGGGACGCGATAGGGCGGGTGCGGGACCTGGGCGGCCGGCTGGAAGGCATCGCCGCCCTGGCGGGCGAGGTCGCCGAACGCGTCGGGGAAATTTCCGACATCGCGGTGGAGAACAAGATCATCGCCATCAACGCATCCATCACCGCGAGCCGCGCGGGCGACCGCGTGAAGGGCTTCAAGGTGATAGCCGGCGAGATCACCCGGCTGTCCTCCGCCATGGCCGAGCGGGTGGACGCCATCGTGGCGGCCTCCGCCCAGGTTGCAGGACGCTCGTCCGGGATCCTGTCCAGGATGCGGGCAGGCGTGTCGGGAGCGGAGGACGCGCTGCGCAGCATCGACGAGGCCTTCGCTGCCCTCGAGCGGGCGGACGCCGTCATGGCCGGGACCGAGTCCTCGGCGGCGGCCATGCTGGGGGCGGTCGAACCGCTCTCCCCGGCGCTCGGGGACCTGGTGCGGGTCCTGGAGTCGGTCGGGGACTCCGTGGCCCGCGCGGGCGGGCATTCCGCCGACGGGATCCGCGCCATGCAGTCCTGGCAGGACGGCCTGGAAGCGCTGGGCGCGGAATTCCCCGCCCTCGCGGCGGCCGTCGACGCGCTTCCCGACGACCGGGCCGGAGGCGACCCGCGGGAATCGACGCTCAGGATGGCGGAACTTCCCATGGCACGCTTCGACCCCGCCCTGGCGACCATAGTCCGCGAGTACCACTACGCCAATTTCACCTGCATCCGGCTCCTGCGCTGGTCCAGCGACCTCAAGCTGGTGCCCTACCTGGCGGAAGCCTGGACCCTTTCCGACGGCCTCAGGACCTGGGACTTCAGCCTGAGGCGCGGGGTGCGTTTCCCCGACGGGAGCGAGGCTCGTTCCGACGACGTGAAGTTCTCCCTGGAACGCGTGCTGGATCCGGCCCTGGGCTCGCCCTACGCCAACCTGCTTTCGATCATCGAGGGCGCGGAGGCGTTCTCCCGAGGCGAGGCGGAGGGGGTGTCGGGCATCGAGACCAGGGGGCCGTACGCCCTGCGATTCGTCCTGACGGAATCATGCAATTTCTTCCTGGGCCTGCTCGCCCACAGTTTCAGTTCCGTGCTGAAGAAGGATCCGGGCGTCTCCGGCGTGAGCCTGGACCGGGATGCCGTGGTGTCGGCCGGGCCGTACCGTTCGCTTCCGCGCCCGTCGCCGGACGTGGACGCGCTGGAGGCCAACCCGGACTTCGTGAACGGACGGCCCTTCTTCCGCAGGCTGGAGGTGCACCGGGCCGTGCCGGACCTGCCCGCCGCGCTCGCCTCCGGGGAGATCGACCTGGCGTACAACCTCCCGGCCACCATGGAACCGGAGCTCCGGGCGGCCGGCTTCTCCGGCCGGATCAGGAGGTACGTCTCCAAGTACTGCTTCGGCATCTGCGTGAACTTCATGCGCGACAGCTTCCTGTCGAGGCACGCCGAGCTGCGGCGGGCGCTCTGCATGGCCGTGGACAAGGACGCCGCGATCGCGGAGGCCTTCGGGAGCGACGCCGTGCGCGCGGACTGCATGCTGGCGCCGGGCATCCTGGACACGGGAGGCGCGGTCTGGCTGCCCATGGACAAGGCCGGGGCCCGCTCGGCCTTCCGGGAATGGGCCGGCAGGGAGGACCTCTCCCGCCCGCTCAGCCTGGCCTGGGTCCGCACCGCCACCAGCGCCGGCGTGGAAACGATCCTGTCATCCGTGGTGCGCGACCTGCGGGCCGCCGGGTTGTCGGTGGAGCCGGTTGAACTGCCGTCCGGGCTGGCCACGGTGGACGAGTACCGGAAGTACGACCTGGTGTTCCTGCGTTTCATGCCGGAGCCGGACCTGTACACGGCCCTGGAGCCGTTCATGAATCCGGAGGGCGGGGACAACTACTTCCATTACGCCAATCCGGACATCTTCGCCGGGCTGAAGGCTTCCATAGCGATCAAGGAGGAGTCGGCCCGCCGCGAGTACTTCCTGGGGCTGATGGAGCGCTTCACCCTGGACGTCTTCATGCTCCCGCTCTACTTCCAGAACGTGCTCTGCGCCGTGGGACCGTCCGTGGCCAGCGTCTTCCTGACCGTGGAGGAATCCTTCCTGCCGGAAGTCGCGCGCCCGGAGGCGCATCCTTCCGCGGGCGGCGGCGGGGGGACGGGAGCGGATGCCCCGGCGGGCGCGGCCTCGGAATACCGGGAGCGCATGGCCGGCGTCGCGGGGCGCATCGACGAGATCGGCTCCGGCTCCGGAGCCCTGGTCGACACGCTGACGGGCATGATCTCCGTGATCATGGGGCAGAAAGCCAGCCTGGCCCGGGCCGACGAGGGCACCGCCCTGTTCATGGAACGCTCGGGGACCCTGGGCGCCAGGGGAGCCGAGGTGGCGGGGGCCGTGCGCCTGGCCTCGGCGGAGTCGGCGGCAACTGCGGAAGCCGCGAACCGGATCCACCGCGGCCTGGAGGGCTTGGGCGCGGGCCTGGCCGGCACCGCCGGCGCCCTCGACGCGGTCCTGGGGGAGATCCGGTCCATGCTCGGTATACTCGCGTCGATAGAGGAATCCAACGGCGTGATCGGCACCGTGGCCATCAACGCGGCCATCATCGCCTCCAGGGGAGAGGCCGCCAAGGCGGACCTGCTCAAGGTGGCCCGCGCCATCGCCGAGCTGGCCGAACGGAACGCCGGGAACGCCGCGGCCATACGCGGCAGCCTGGAGGGAATGGCCGCCAAGACCGCCCAGGCCGTGCGCGGCTTCCAGGAGACCACCGGCATGCTGGCGGCCGCGGCTGACCGGGTGCTCGAGTCGGCGACGGCCCTCGGGAAAGCGCCGGACATGCTGGCGGAGGCGGAAGGCGAGGCGGCGCGGGTATCCAGCCTGTCGGAGGGCCTGTCCGGCCTGGTCGACGAGGTAGCCTCGGCCGTGGACGGCCTGGCAGACGGCTCGTCGGCCGTGATAGCAGCCGCCGAGACCGTCAAGTACGGGATCGAGATGGAGAGGGCGATCGTGGACATCCTGCGGGACGTGGGCGAGCTCAACCTGCAGGTCAGCCGGGAATGCTCCGGCGCGCAGCGCCCGGGACCTCACTCGTCGGGAAGATCCGACTCCTCTATCGACGCCAGCAGCTCCTGGGTCAGTTCCGGGTAGGAGGCCAGGCGGTCCGCCTGCGACTCGAGCGCACGCTCGAACAGGTTGCGGACCATGCGTCCGTTCCCGAACTGCCCGTCGCGCGCATCGTGGGCCACCTTGAGGTACACCCTGAGCTTCCCGAGCGCGCCGTCGGTGATGGTCATGCCCACCTCCGCCATGAAGCGCATGAAGATGGCTTCCAGCTCGGCGGGATTGAAGTCGTCGAAGAAGAAGCGGCGGCCGAAGCGGCTGGCCAGCCCCGGATTGGAATCGAGGAAACGCTCCATCTCGTCGGGGTAGCCGGCGACCACCACGACCAGGCGGTCGCGGTAGTCCTCCATGCGCTTGAGCAGGGTGTCCACCGCCTCGCGGCCGAAATCGTTGCCGCCATTCTCCGGGATGAGCGTGTAGGCCTCGTCGATGAACAGCACGCCGTCCAGCGCCCGCGACACCGCCTCGTCAACCTTGCCGGCGGTCTGCCCCACGAAGCCGGCGACCAGGCCCGAGCGGTCGGTCTCCACCAGGTGGCCCTTGCGGAGGAAACCCTGGGCGGCGAAGATCTCGCCCAGGAGCCGGGCGACGGTGGTCTTGCCCGTGCCCGGGCGGCCGGTGAACACGGCGTGCAGGGCAACCGGCGGGATCTTCATGCCCAGCGAAGCCCGCTTGCGGTGGACCTTCATCAGGTTGGACAGGGTATGCACCTGTTCCTTGATGGGCTCCATGCCGGTGAGCCCTTCCAGCTTGGCCATGGCGGCGTCCAGGGCTTTTTGCGCGGCTTCCGGGTCAGGCTCCGTCGCGGTGCCGGACTGGGCAGGCGAACGGGGAGCCGGCCCGGTGTTTCCCGGTGCCGCCCCGTATGTCGGGGATCCGGGACCGGAAGACGGTCCGGCGGACTCCGGGTTCAGGATGCGCTTGTTGAGCGTCTTGAGGAAGATGTCCCCGCCCGACGGGAGCCCTCCTGCGGTCAGGTAGATGTCCGCCCACTGCATGAGCGCCTCGGCGGCGCGGTGGAAGGACGACCCGCCGCTCTCTTCGTCGCGGCGCTTGAGCCGGTACAGGCCCGCGCCCCAGGGGGCGGTCCGTTTGCCCGCCAGGCGCTTTTCCAGCTCGGGTCGCCAGGCGCAGAGCTCGTCGCGGTCCAGTTCTGTCAGGTAGTCCACGCGGAAGTAGCGCTTCATGCCGTCGGGGCCGGGCCCGTCCTCGCGCATGAAGGGCAGGAAGCTGAGCGCGGCGAAGGATGCCCGGTCGCGGTCCGACAGGTCGGCGCGGTCCCAGCACGCGGCCGCGACGGCCCAGGCCTCGGGCAGGAGCAGGGACAGATCGGGCACGACGGCCTCCATGAGCCGGCGCGCGCCGGCCACGAGCGTGGAGCCGGGAAGGATGCCGCCCCGGGTGCTGCGTTCGGTTTCCATGCGGAGGATAGTAGCCGCGCGGGAGGGATTGGGCAAGCTGTTTACCGGGACGCTGCCGTCGGGTACACTGGAACCGGAGCGTACCCAAACATGTCCCGATTCGCCTTGGCGTTCATGCTCACGGTGCTGGCCGGCCTGGCCACCGGCGTCGGCAGCCTCATCGCCCTGCTCTCCAAGAAAACCACCCCGCGCTTCCTGTCGGTGTCGCTGGGCTTCTCCGCGGGCGTCATGATCTTCGTGTCGCTGGTGGAGCTGTTCGGGGAGGCCAGGGCGCAGCTGAGCCAGCTGTGGGGGCCATTGGGCGGCTGGTACGGGGCCATGGGCGGCTTCTTCGGCGGCATGGGGCTCATCGCCCTCATAGACCGGCTGGTGCCCCCGGCGGTCAACCCCCACGAGGCGCGCGCCCGCGAGGCGGCTGCCTACGAGGCATCCGACGCCAGGGCCTGCGCCGACGAGGCCAGCGCAAAACGAGGCGCCAAGCTCCTGCGCACCGGACTCCTCACGGCCTTCGTCGTGGCCCTGCACAACCTGCCGGAAGGAGTGGCCACGCTTTTCGCATCGCTCCAGGATTCCAGGCTGGGCCTGACCATCGCCCTGGCGATAGCCATACACAACATTCCCGAGGGCATCGCCATCTCGGTGCCGGTGTACTACTCCACGGGCTCGAGGAAGAAGGCGTTCTGGTACTCCCTGGCCTCCGGCTTCTCCGAGCCGGTCGGGGCCCTGTTCGGCTACCTGCTCCTGAAACCCCTGCTCAACGGACCGGCGTTCGGGCTCATCCTGGGCGCGGTCTCGGGAATCATGATCTACATTTCCCTGGACGAGCTCCTGCCATCGGCCCACGAGTTCGGCGAGAGCCACCTGGCCATGGCAGGGCTGGCCGCCGGCATGGCCGTGATGGCCTTCAGCCTGGCCCTCGGCACGGCCTGACCCGACACAACTGCCTCGCGCGGACCGTCCCGTGCCGGGTTCCGCGCATGACCGCCTCCTGTCATCCCCCCAGCCCGCGATCCGGAAATCGATTGTTCCGTGCTTGACCAAAAGAGCATATGCCCATATACTGTAAATGAGCATAAGCTCATAAGGAGGCATGCATGCCTGGTTTCAATGGAATGGGCCCGCAGGGCTCGGGATCGATGAGCGGCCGGGGAATGGGTCCCTGCGGCGACGGACGCGGCGTCGGGCGGGGTAGGGGTTTCGCCCCCGGCAACGGAATGGGTTTTGGCGGCGGACGCGGGATGCGCGGCCGGGGATGGGCGGGCGGCGGCCGCGCCGGTCGCGGCATGTCGCCTGGCTGGGGACGCGGCCTTGGGTGGCTGGCGGTCGGCTACGGGACCGGAGGCGAGGAAAGCGCCGCCGCCGGCGTCAAGGCCGCGCTCGAGGAGCGCGTGTCCGTCCTGAAGGCGGAGCTCGCCCGGACCGAAGCCCTCCTGGCCTCCGGGAAGGGCGTGGACGCGAGCGGCACGGGCGCAGAAGCGTGAAGCCGCGACCGGCGGCGGTGATCGCCGTCGCGAGCGGCAAGGGCGGTACCGGGAAAACCACCGTGGCCGCCCACCTCGCCCTGGCAAGTTCCGCCCTGCATGCCACGCTGCTCGTGGATCTGGACGTGGAGGCGCCCGATTCCATGGGGTACTTCCCCGGCGCGGTTCCCGTGGGCACGGCGGTGCCGGTCACGGTCGCCGTGCCCAGGCTGGACGAGTCGTCCTGCACCGCTTGCGGACACTGCGCCTCCGTATGCCGCTTCGGGGCCGTGGTGGCGATAGGCTCCGTGGTGACGGTGGACGCAAAGGCCTGCAAGGGCTGCGGGCGCTGCGTCAGCGCCTGTCCCTCCGGCGCGCTGTCGGAGACGGAAATGGAAACGGGGAAAACCTCGCTCCATCGCCGGGGAAGGCTGGAAATCCTGGAAGGACGCATGGCCATCGGCGACATACGGTCGGTGTCGGTCATTGAGGCCGCGAAACGCGAGGAGGGAAGACTTCCCGTCGTCGTGCGGATCCGGGATTGTCCCCCGGGCGTTTCGTGCCCCGCGACCCACGCGATCGACGGAGCGGATTTCGTGATACTCGTCGCGGAGCCGACCGCGTTCTCGCTCCATGACCTGGACGCGGCGGTGCGGCTCGTCAGGGGAAGGGGTGTGCCTTCCGGGGTCGTGGTCAACAAGGCGGGTTTCGGCGACGCGGACATCGAGGGGTTCTGCTCGGATCGGGGCATCCCCGTGATCGGCCGGGTGGAGTTCAATGCCTCGCGCGCGGCTTCCGGCGCGGCCGGGGCGCTGTGGGAGGATGATCCCGCTTTCATGGCGGAGATGGGTCGGGTCCTGTCCGTCACCCTCGATGGCCGCGCGGAACGGGAAGGGGAAACGCGATGACGGTGACCGTGGCCAGCGGCAAGGGAGGCGCGGGCAAGACCTCCGTCTCGGCCGCGCTGGCCTCATGGCTGGGGGCTTCCTGCGTGGTGGCGGACTGCGACGTGGACGCGGCCAACGGCGCCATCGCCCTGGGTGCCATGCTCCGCGTCAGCGAGCCGTATTTCGGCGGCCCCGGGTTTTCCATAGATCCCGGCTCGTGCACGGCCTGCGGGAACTGCCTGCCGGCCTGTCGCTTCGGGGCGCTCCGTACGCCCGACGGATCGTCTGTGCCTCATATCATACCGGAGCTCTGCGAACGGTGCGGGGCCTGCCTGGACCGGTGTTCCGCGGGGGCCATCGTCATGCGGGAGACCGAAGCCGGCCGGTTGTACGTCTCCGACACGCGGCTGGGTTCCGTCCTGGTGCATGCCGAGCTCGTGCCCGGCGAGGACACGAGCGGCAAGCTGGTCCGGAAGGTCAGGGTACGGGCCGACTCGCTCGCCAGCCCCGGGTCGGTCATCGTGGTGGACGCCCCTCCCGGCATCGGCTGCCCCGTCATCGCCTCCCTGGCCGGAAGCGATCTCGTCGTCCTGGTCCTGGAAGCCGGAGCGTCCGGCATCCGCGACGCGCTGCGGCTCGTGGCGCTCCTGGATTCCATGGGCAGGATCCCCGGCACCGTGGCAGTCATCAACAAGACGGGGCTCGACCCCGGTTCAGACGGTCTGGCGAGGAAGGTGCTGGCCGAGGCGGGCATCCGCGTGGCCGGCGAGATACCGTTCGACCCCGGACTGCGATCGGTGGAAGAATCCGGACGGACCTGGGCGGACCTGCCCGGCCCGGCGGGCGATCGCGTCAGGTCCGCGCTCTCCGAAGTGAAGGCCGCAATCGACTCTCGCCCGGGAACCGCTCCCGGGCGGCAATCCGAAAAGGAGCTGACATGAAATACGCACTGCCGACCGATGACGGAAAGACCGTCGGAACCGTCTTCGGGAGAGCCAAGAGCTTCGCGATCTACGACGACGCGACGGCCGCCTTCGTCATCCTCGACAATGAAGGCGCGGCTTCAGAGCACGGGGCGGGTACGGGAGCGGCCTCCTTCCTGGCCGGGAAGGGCGTGGGGACGATCGTGGCTCCCGAGCTGGGGCCGAAGGCCGCGGCCGCCCTGCAGGCCGCCGGGATGGCGTTCACGGCCGCGCGCGCGGGCATGAGCCTGGGAGACGCCCTGGCCGGGATCCTGCCTCCCGGGGCGAGCTGAGCCGTCAGCCGGCCGCGCGTCCGGCTCAGGCCTTCGACGCGGCCGTTTCCGCCGGGGAGGCGCCTTCCTCCCGCCCGAGGATCCGGTCGGCGAACTTGACGTACCAGGCCGCGCCTTGCACCTGGATCACGAAACCCCAGGTGACGATCAAGGCAGCCTCGCCTCCCTTGGCCCCCGCGATGCCCATGAGCAAGGCCAGGGCCATGGACAGGTTGCGGAGCACCGTGCCGAAAACCAGGGTCTTCGCCTCCGCGGGCTTGAAGAACTTCCGCCCGGCCAGGCTGCTCAGCGTGAAGTTCAGGGCGTAGAGTGTGAAGGTGGGCCAGAAACTGGTCCACAGCATGCGTGGTTCCGCCATGATCCCGCGCGCCTTCAAGGCTATCGCCACCGCCACCAGCGCGAGCACGCCGAGGGTGGAGACTCCGGGAAGGAGGGGCTTCAGCTCCTCCGCGAAGCGGCGCTCGCCGAGGGAACGCACGAGGAGGGAGCGGAGGCCGAAGCCGGCCAGGAGCGGCAGGACGACGATCACCGCGATCTGGGTGGCCACCGCGGAAGCGGGCAGGGCTATCGCCTCGCCGAGGAGCCCCGATACGTACAGGGGCACCGTCACCGCGCCCCCGAGCAGCCCCAGTATGGTCATGCGTATCGCCTCGGGCACGTTGCCCTTTGCCATGCCCGTCCAGGATACCGTCATGCCGCTGGTGGGCAGGAGCGCAGCCAGGAGCAGCCCCAGACGGAGCCAGGGAGAACCTGGAAAGGCAAGGAGGCCGAGTCCGTAGGCTGCCAGGGGTATCACCAGGAAGTTGAGCGCCATCGTGGCGGCGTGGAGGCGAAGATCCAATTTTCCAAGGAGCTTCCTCATGTCCATGCCCGTCATCATGGGCAGCACCAGGAAGAACGTCAGCGGCAGGACCGCCCCCTTGAGCGCCGAGACATCCCACGTGAGGCCGGACACGAAGCCCGTGATCATGGCGAGGGGCAGCAAGAGGACCAGCTTTTCTTGTAGGAATGTCGCGAAGGGTATCAGTTTCTTCATATTAACTCCTTGGAAGGAGTAAAAATATGAAAAATACTATATATGATCAAGAGGGGGAGGCGACGCATGCCCCGCGGCTTTGCCATGGCCGGGCTTCGCACACCGAGCCGGTCCGTTCAACGAACCATTTTGGCCTGTCCGTATCCCTCGAGCGCTGTCCGGAGCGCCTTGACTCCCAGCAGCGAGCAGTGCTTCTTGTTCTCGGGAATGCCGCCGAGGGCGTCGACGACGTCGTCGTCGCTGAACTTCCCGGCGTCTTCCACCGTCCGCCCATCGGCCAGCACGGTAAGCATGCTGCCGGTGGAGATGGCGCCCGGGCAGCCGAAGGAACGGAAGCGCACCTTGTCGATGCGGCCGTCCCGGATCCGCAGCCACAGCATCATCTCGTCCCCGCAGCCGGGATCGCCTATCCTGGCGAAGGCGTCCGTGTCGGCCTCGTCCAGCTCCCCGACATTGCGGGGATTGGTGAAATGGTCGATCACGGCATCGGTGTAGAAAAGCACGGGACCGGACCAGGAAGGTCCGCCTTCGCGTCGGTCATCGTTCATCAAGGGCCTCCACAGCCTCACGATACTAGCAAATGCTCAAATTGACCGCAAGGTCTCCTTGCCGGGGGCGTTCGGCCGCCAGGCGCGTTCGCGCCCGCTTGCCCAAGCGCGGGGAATGCGCTACCATGGGCAAACAAGCATATGCCTGTTAATCGATTGGGGAAACCATGAGCGATGACGTGAACTGCCATGAGACTGCGATACATGGAATAGGCGGCGGGGAGAAGGGTGGCGCGAAGGTCAAGCGCGTCATCGGGGTGGTGAGCGGCAAGGGCGGGGTGGGCAAGTCCACCGTGGCCGTGCTCCTGGCCCAGGCCCTGGCCGCGCGCGGCCGCAGCGTGGGCATCCTGGATGCCGACATCACCGGTCCCAGCATCCCGCGCCTCATGGGCCTCTCGTCCTTCCGGGGAGAGAGCGACGGCCAGCTGCTGGTTCCCCTCGTGAGCGAGGGCGGGCTCAAGGTGGTGTCCATCAATTTCTACGTGGGCGAGGAGGAGACTCCCGTGGTCTGGCGCGGCCCGCTCCTGTCGCGCGCGGTGGAGCAGTTCTGGAACGACGCGGCCTGGGGCGAGCTGGACTACCTGGTGGTGGATTTCCCCCCGGGGACGGGCGACGTGCAGCTGACCGCCTTCAAGGCCCTGCCGGTGGACGGCCTGGTGGTCACCGCGACGCCCCAGTCCCTGGTGTCCATGATCGTGTCCAAGGCAGTAAAGATGGCCGGCATGATGGACGCGCCGGTGCTCGGCGTGGCCGAGACCATGGGTGCCTTGAGCTGTCCCCACT
>JAKLIU010000080.1 GCA_022709445.1 Spirochaetota bacterium
GGGCCGTCCTCGCGGATCAGGGTGGCGGTGAGCCCCAGACGCCTGATGGCCTGGATCTCGGCCACCACGCGGAACACGGGCGCGGGCAGCAGGTGCACCTCGTCGTAGATGATCAATCCCCACTTCTCGCGGCGGAACAGCTCGAAGTGCGGGAAGTCCGCGTCCTTGTCCGGCCTCCAGGTGAGCACCTGGTAGGTGGCCACGGTGATCGGCCGCACATCCTTGGCGCCGCCGGTGTACTCGCCTATGTCTTCCGGCCTGGCGTCGGTCTTGTCCAGGAGCTCGTCTATCCACTGGTGCACGGCCGCCACGTTGGTGGTGACGATGAGGGTCTTGCGCCCGATGGCCGCCATGATGGCCATGCCGACCACGGTCTTGCCCGCGCCGCAGGGCATGACCACCACCCCGTAGCCGGTGCCCGGCGCGCCCCTGCCGGCGAAGGCGCGCACTGCGTCCTCCTGGTAGGCACGGAGCGCGAAGGCCGACCCGCCGACGCCCCGGTGGTCCCTGAGGGCCAGGGGGTGGGGATCTCCATCCACCAGCGGAGCCTCGTCCAGCACCGGCCAGCCTATCCTGACCAGTTCGCGCTTGACCGTGCCCCGTTCCACCAGCGCGAGCGTGAACCCGTCGCCGTCTCGTTCCAGGAGCCTGGCCAGTTTCTTGGAACCCTCGATCTCGGCCCGCACGAAGGCGTCGTCGCAGGACAGGCTGAGAGTGCGGGGGTCGGGCCCGGCCCGCATCACCAGGCGCCCGAAGCGGGCCATGACGGCGCGCACCGACTGCTCCAGGGAAGGGGGCAGCTCGTAGCGGGACCACCTGGCCAGGGTGGCGGCTATGTCGTCGGCGGACAGCCCGGCGCTGGCAGCGTTCCACAGCGAGAGCGAGTCCAGCCGGTAGGTGTGGAAATGTTCCGGGCTCTTTTCCAGGGTGGCGAAGGCCGACAGCTCCGCGCGCGCTAGGTCGAAGGACGGATCGTGCGCGTCCAGGAGGAGGGATTGGTCGCTCTGCGCGATCAAGGGTCGTGTTTCGGCCATCCGAGTCTTGTACCACGCGGCGGGCCGTGATGTCAAAGCGAACGGCCGCCGTATCGCGACCGCGCACCTGCTCAAGGCGCGCTCTCCAGCGTCAGGACTATGGGCAGGTGGTCCGAGTAACCGCTCCGGTGCCTGCCGTCCCAGCCCATCGGGTTGCCCGCGGCGTCAAGCAGGCAGTCCGGCGCCTCCGCGCTGAACGACGAGAAACGCAGGCCGCCGGATTCCCCCAACAATCCAGGCGACAGGATGAAGTGGTCGATGCGTTCCGGTTCGCCCCTGAACCGGTAGCTCCAGCCTCCCGCTCCCCAGGGGCTCCACAGCGAGAGGTAGCCGCCCGAGGCGACGGTTGCCGGATCGAAGCTGATGGCCAGGGATCCGGCAGCCGCGTCGCCGGGCTCGCCGGGAGCGCCGCGCCGCAGCAGCAGCGCCGTGGGATAGGTACCTCCCGCGCGCGAGAACTCGTCGGGATTCTCGTTCAGGTCGCCGGCCAGCACGATGGCGAGCCCGGGGTCTTCCCGCAGGCGGGCCGCGATCACCGAGCCCGCGAGGGCTGCCCCGGCGATGCGGACCGGCTCGGTCTCGGCGGCCCCGCCCAGCTTGCTCTTCCAGTGGGCGGCCAGCACCACCAGGGTGCGGCCCCCGGCGTCCAGTTCCGCTTCCAGCATCAGGCGCGGGGCCGTGCTCGCCCTGTGCGCGCGGGCGGAGGTGACGGGCAGGCGGGACAGGAGCCCGCAGCCGAGCGGGGCGTCCTCCGCCGGGGAGCGCAGTATCCAGCGGTACCCGCCGAGGGCCGCGGAGAGATCCTCCAGCACGCGCAGGTTCTCGGCTTCCTGCACCACCAGGACGTCCGGGCCCCCGGGAGCCACGGCCAGCACCGCCCGGGCCAGCGCGCCGATCCGCTGGCGGTACGCCCGCTCGTCCCATTCCCCCCCGGCCACCGAAAAGCCGGGGTACTCCCCGCCCTGGTCCACGGGATCGAACAGGGTCATCAGGTTGTAGCTGACGATGGTGAACCGCCTGTCCCGGCCGGGCGCAGCTCGGCATCCGGACAGCAGGCAGGCGGCGATCGCGGCGAAGATGAGCGGGGTGAGGATGGATCGGCGGGTCGGTCTCATGCGGGCCTCCTGGGAGGAAAGCCCGTCGCCGGCGTCAGTCGCCCAGGACTTCCCTGGCCAGGGACGCTATGGCGACCCCCGCCGCGCGCGCGTCGCGGAACACCGGCTCGAAAGGCTCGCCCAGGATGGCCCGGTAGGTATCGGCGTAGCGCAGGGCGGTCTCGACGCGCACGGCGTCGTCGATCTTCGGCGGCTCGCCGTCGCCGGAGAAGCCCCGGTCCACCAGCCAGCGCCTGAAGGTTTCCTTGTCCAGCTCGCGCTGGTGCTCGCCCGCCGAGAGCCTGGCGTCGTACCCGTCCGCGTACCAGTAGCGGCTGGAATCCGGCGTGTGGATCTCGTCGGCCACCACCAGGCGGCCTCCCGCGATCCCGAATTCGTACTTGGTGTCCACCAGGATCAGCCCCCGCGAGGCTGCCAGCTCCTGCCCGCGACGGAACAGCGCCAGCGCGGCCCGTTCGATCTCCCGCCAGAGCTCCGCGTCCACATGGCCCGAGGCGACCAGTTCCTCGCCCGTGGCGGGACGGTCGTGGCCCTCGGCCTCCTTGGTGGACGGCGTCAGGAGGGGCGCGGGGAAGCGCTCGCAGTAACGCAGGCCGGAAGGAAGCTTGACGGAGGGGGACAGCCCGGCGATGGGCTTCCCGGCGCGATAGTCGCGCCAGGCCGAGCCGGTCAGGTAGCCGCGCACCACCACCTCCGCGGGGATCATGTCGCAGCGCAGCGCGGCAACGGCTCGCCCGGTCACGGCGGTCGCGTCGCGGCCCCCGGTAGCCGAGGCGGGAAGCAGGTGGTTGGGCACCAGGTCGTCCGTCTGCCTGAACCACCAGGAGGAGATCCGCGACAGGATCTCGCCCTTCCAGGGTACGGTGGACAGCACCCGGTCGAAGGCGGAGATCCGGTCGCTGGCCACCAGGACCGCGCGATCGCCCCGGGACAGCACGTCCCGCACCTTGCCGCGGTAGAGCGCGGCTCCGGGAGGCGCGTCGGCCGTTTCCAGGCCCGCGAAGGCGGACCCGAGCGCCGAGGCCGCGTCCTGGGCCGTCATACGCCCAGTTCGTCCCTGGTCTTGACCACCTTGGACAGGAGCCCGTAGGCCAGCGCTTCCTCGGAGTTCATCCAGTAGTCGCGGTCCGTGTCCTTGACCACGCGGTCCAGGGGCTGGCCGGTCTCCTCGGCGATCAGCCGGTTGAGGCGGTCGCGGGTCTTCTCCAGCTCGCGGGCGTGGATCTCTATCTCGGTGGCCACGCCGCGCAGGCCGGACAGGGGCTGGTGGATCAGGTAGTGGGAATTGGGCAGGCCGATGCGCCGCTCCCTGGGAGCGGCGAGCAGGATCAGGGCGCCGGCGCTGGCCACCAGGCCTATGCCTATCATCCACACGGGCGCCTTGACGAAGCGCGCCATGTCGAAGATCGCGTAGCCCGCGTCCACGTCCCCGCCGGGGGAATCGATCATGATCTTGATGGGATCGGAGCTGATGGCCTCGAGGAGGAGGAGCTGCCGCACCACGCGCTCGGCGGAATCCTTGTTCACCTGGCCGGACATCAGGATGGTGCGGGTATCGAGAAAGCGCTCGGCGAGCGCGTCGGGCGACTTGACGGGCTTCTCGTCCTCGTCGTCGTCGTCGTCCCAGCGCTGGCGTATCGTACTGATCATGGACATGGAGTCTCCTTGGGTGGTCGAAGGCCGGCTCGGCGCCGGCGCAGCTCGAAGTATACTCAAAAAGCCGGGATTCGCCTACGGAAGCCGCTCTTGCCCGCGCGGATCGCTTTATAGTATTTTCCATATATTACTACCGCAACCCGGTTGCGGAACAGAGGAGCCCCCGTGAAACATGCAGCGCTCGCGGCCATCGCCGCCCTTTCCCTGGCATTCACCGCATGCGTGAGACCGGAACCCGTGGAGATAGGACCCGGCCAACCGGGGGCGGGGTCCGCCGGTGCGCCCACTGCCGCCGACAGCACGGGCCAGGCCCCTGCGGACGCGCCCTGGTACGCCGCCCGCCTGGAAGCCCTGGGCTTCTACGTCTTCCCGGCCCCCGAACCCCTGCCCCTCTTCAGCGTGCGGACCCTGGACGGCAAGGAAGCCGGAGTCGCCGACCTGGCGGGCAAGGTGGTGCTGCTCAACTTCTGGGCCACCTGGTGCCCGCCCTGCCGCGCGGAGATGCCCTCCATAGAAGCCCTCTGGAAGGCGACCAGGGACGAGGCCTTCACCGTCATGGCCATCAGCGTGAACGAGCCCAAGGCCACCGTGACCGGCTTCCTCAAGGACAACCCCTACGGCTACCCCATGTACCTGGACGAAACGGGAGAAGCCTCGGCGCCCTTCGCCTCCCGCGGCATCCCCACCACCTTCATCCTGGACAAGCAGGGCCGGGCGATAGCCGGTCTCGTGGGTTCGCGGTCCTATGACGGCCCGGAGGTGACCGGCCTGATCCGCGAGCTGGCCCGGAAACTACCCTGAGCGCTTCTCCGTTGTGCCGCGCGGAATTCCGTAGTACCCTCGGCCCATCGCGAATCGCACGCCGATCCCGCAAGGAGAGCACATGAAAACGTTGATGCTGATACCGATTGCGGCCATGGCAGCCGGACTGGGCATGGCCGGCCTCGATACCGGCATGCCGCCCGTATCCGGAACCGTGCAGGGAACACCCGCCGACGGAGTCGTCGTGCTGGCGGCCGATGCCGCCAGGCCCTGGTACGCGAACTCCCTGGAAGCGCTGGGCTTCTTCGTCTTCCCCGAGCCCAAGGAGCTGACGCCCTTCACCGTGAAGACCCTGGACGGGACGGAGGCGACCGTGGAGGCCGGGCGCGGCAAGCTGACCATGGTCAACTTCTGGGCCACCTGGTGCCCGCCCTGCAGGGCCGAGATGCCTTCCATACAGAAGCTCTGGGACGCGACGCGGGACATACCCTTCACCATCATGGCGATAGACGTGAAGGAAACCCCGAGCGAGGTGAAAACCTTCCTGGAACTCAAGAAGTACAGCTTCCCGGTCTACCTCGACCAGGCCGGCGCGCCTTCCGCCAAATACGCATCGCGCGGAATCCCGACCACCTACCTCCTGGACAAGCAGGGCCGCGCCATCGCCTACATCGTGGGCTCGCGCGAGTACGACGTCCCCGAGGTGCTGGCCATCATCCGCGAACTGGCCGCGAAGCTTCCATGAACCAGGTCTCCCTGTTCGCGGCCCTGGGCGCGGGACTGCTGTCCTTCCTGTCGCCCTGCGTGCTGCCGGTGATACCCGGCTGGCTGTCCTTCGTGAGCGGGCAGGGAGCCGCGGCGCTCAAGGCGGGCGAGGCCCGGGGCACGGTGTTCTTCCGCACCCTGTTCTTCACGCTGGGCTTCTCGGTCCTGTTCGTGGCCCTGGGCATCGCGTTCTCCGGCAGCGGCATGCTGTTCGCGGGCAATGCCGCCAGGATCGTCACCATCGTGGCGGGGGCGGTCATAGCGCTCTTCGGCATCAACATGATCTTCGACCTGGTCAAGGCGCTCAACCGCGAGGCTCGCGCGCGGGTATCGACGAGGCCGGCGGGCGCGGCGGGGGCCTTCCTGGTGGGCATGGCCTTCGGCGCCGGCTGGACTCCCTGCATCGGGCCTGTGCTGATGTCCATACTCTTCATGGCTTCCCGCGCCGGCGGCATGGCCCAGGCGACCCTGCTGCTCGCGGCATACTCCCTGGGACTGGCCCTGCCCTTCCTGGCCGCCGGGCTGTTCTTCGAGCGGCTCAGCCCGCTGATGAACTGGTTCAAGAAGCGCGGCCGCGAGGTCAGGATAGCCTCGGGCATGCTCCTTGTGGTCATAGGCGCGGCCATGGCCCTGGGCAGGCTCACGGCGATCAACGGCTTCTTCAGCCGCCTGGGCTTCTCGATCAGGGCGTCCCTGGCGCAGGATCCGGCCGCCGTCCGTTCGTGGACCGCCGCGTCCATGGCCCTCCTCATCGCCGTGCTGGTGGCGGTTCCGCTGGTCCGGCGGACGCGCATCCTCGCCCCGTGGCGCATCGCCCTCCTGGTGGTCCTGGCGGCGGCGGGGATCCTGGACCTGACGGGGGTCGTCTCGCTGGCGGACCTGCTGGCCGGCTGGTTCCTGTTCCAGGGAGCCTGACGGACAGGGAGTCAGCCGGGGCGGTAAGCCCGGAGCACCCGGAGCGCCCTGAGGGTGTTCCACCTGCCCGGGCTTCCGTTCTTCTCCCTGACGGAGTAGGTCTTCCCGGCCTGGGACCGCGACTTCCAGCGTCCGTGCCGGTCCCGCGCCGCCTCGATGCGGTCGAGCGCCTCGTCCATCCGGCCGTCATGCGCGACGCCGAAGCGCCGGAACAGGTCCAGGCAGCGCAGGATGTCGTACTTCCACCTGACGGGAAACGGGAACTTGAAGAAATCGTCCTTTATGATTTCGCCCGTGCGTTCCGAGCGGTACAGCCGGTGCCTGAGGATGAACTCGACGCCGCCGGAAGCCGCGTTCCGCAGCCGCCCTGCCGGGACGGCGCCCGGGTTCGCGGCCCGCGCGAACAGGCCTTCGATGACGGCTATGGTGGTGTGCAGGGACGAGCGCGTCCCGCCCTGGTAGTACATGCAGTTCCAGCCCCCGTCGGCAAGCTGCATGCGCAGGAGATAGTCGACCACCCCGTCCGTGCAGGCCGGATCCTTGATGAAGGTGGCGGCCATGGCCAGCAGCATGCCGTTGATGCACACGTCGCTGTACTCGACGGTCTTGGCGTAGTTGATCCCTCCGTCCGCCCCCCGGGGATGGGCCAGGAGCAGCCGCGTCGATTCCGCGCAGGCCTCGTTCCCGGCCCCCAGCCCCAGCTGCATCAGTTCGTGCAGGACGTAGTGGGTGCAGGTCCACTTGGGATTGTAGGCACCGTTGCCCCAGTGGCCGTCGGCTCCGCGTCGCTCGAGGAGCTCCCGGCACCAGCCCCGCCGCGGAAGCGCCCCGCGCAGGTCGCCAAGTTCGGCTTCAGGCCTGCCCAGGAGATCCCGGTTCACCTGCAGGCGCAGGGCGGGTTCGTCGTCCTCCAGCAACCACTTCACCACGTTTTCCACGCTCGCCTCCCCGATGACCCGTACCGGTCCCGCGTGTCCGCGAAACCTGCCGGTCAATCCGCCGCGGGCCGCTTCCTGGACAGCGCGCCCTTGACCAGCCAGGAAATGCCGAAGGCGAACAGCGCCACCAGCTCCAGCCAGAAGGCCGGCTCGAGGTCGAACACGGGACTGCCGTCAGGCAGCAGGAGCAGGGCCAGGAGCAGCGCCAGGCAGGCGACCATGGTCAGCCCGCAGCTCACGTACACCGCGTTGCCCACCCGCTTGCGCAGGTCCAGGCCCCGCTTGCGGGTCTCGGCGTCGGTCTTGGTGAACAGGAACAGGGACACGGCGGCCAGGGTGGTGAAGAAGACCGCGGCGCTGGCGTAGTGCACCAGGTTGGTGGCCGCCGACACGTTGGGGGCTATGTGCACGTAGGGATTCACGGGGCTCTTGATGAAGGCGGGGAAGAAGGCCACCCCGAGGGCGGACAGGCTGGCGGTCTTGAACGCGAAGAAGTCCCACTTGTCGTAGCCGTGGTACGCGAAGAGGAAGAAGGACACGGCGCAGAGTATCCCCACGAAGATATCGCGCAGGTTGGTGTGGTAGTACGCGCTGATCGAGTCCAGCAGGAACGGGGCACGGACCAGCAGGCCGGACCACAGGAGCAGCACCACGGGCAGGGCCATGCCCATGATGCCCACCATGAGGCGCATGGTCTTGAAGGAAATGAAGACCGGGTTCTTCCGGTCCTGGCTGAATTTGATGCCGAACATCGTCCCCTCCGATCAGCGTTTGCCGCCGCCGGCTGCCCGCCCCCAGACCACCCGGTCGCGGAAACCAGCCCAGTCCATCGCCTCCGCGCCGGCCCTGGAGGCGTGCGCGAGGAGGCCCAGGTCGTCGCTCACCAGGAGCCGGCAGCGGGCCGCGGCGGCCCGTTCGATCAGCCCGTCGTTCCGGTGCCGCCCGCCGCCGCCGTCAGCGGGCGCGCG
>JAKLIU010000081.1 GCA_022709445.1 Spirochaetota bacterium
AGCCGTTTGCGGCGGTTTGACACCGCCCGGATGGCCGGCTACAATGTCATTGGGAGATGACTTCATGGCCGGCAGAGGGATCGATCCGCTGATCTTCCCCGGCTTCCGTCTGATAGTCGAAATCGGCAGGGGCGAGGGCGGAGAGGTCTGGCGGGCGCGCGAGCTGGAGAGCCAGCGCCTGGTGGCCCTCAAGGTATACCGCCCCGAACTGGTCCGTCGCCCCGGGTTTGCCTCCGCGCTGGATCAGGCCGTCCTGGCGGCCCGCGGCTTCAGCCATCCGGCCTGCGCCCAGGTGTACGGTCTGGTGGAGGCCAGGTCCGGAGGCGGCCTGGCCCTGATCGGCGAGCTTCTGGGCGGCGAAGTGCTGGCCCGCGCCCTCCAGCGCAACGTGCGCTTCTCGCCGGAGCGGGCCCTGCGGCTGGCGCGCCAGCTGGCCGGCGGGCTGGACGCGGCCGGCACCCGGCGGCTCACCGCTGGCGTGCTCCACCCGGGACACGTCGTGGTCTCCGGCGAGAGCGCCAGGATGATAGGCCTGGGCACCAGCGCGGTCGAGGGCTTGCCCGGCCGCTACGACCACTCTCCCGAGGATGGCCGCTTCGCCGCCGCGGTCTACGCCGCATCCGAGGTCATTTCGGGAGGGGCGCCGGACCGGCGGTCCGACGTCTTTGCCCTGGGCGCGCTGCTCTACCACATGCTTACCGGGCTTGCCCCGTACAAGGCCAGGGACCTGGCCGGCCTCAAGCTGGAGCGCGCCGAGGGGCTGCGCTGGCCGCGTGGTGCGGATTCGCTGATACCGTCGGAGGCGCTGGGCCTGGTCGGGCGCTCCATGGAGAACGACCCGGCGCTCAGGCCGTCGGCGGCCGATTTCGCGGCCGCGGCCGGCAGGGCCCTGGCGGCGATGGGCGAGGACGGCCCGGCCGATGCCGCCGACGACCGCGAGTCCACCCGGGTGGACCTGGCCGCCGTGGGCGGTGGCGGTCCGTCGATGCCTCCGGCCGAGCCCTCCGCGCCAGGCGCCCGGGGCCGCCCGGCGCGGCCCGCGCGGCTGCGCGACGCCCTGATCGGCGCGGCCGCCGCCACGCTGCTCATCGGCGCCGGCGTGGCGCTTGGACGCTACGCCTGGACGCCATCCCGGCCTGAGGTGACGCCCGTTCCCACCCAAGTTCCGGAACAGGGACCATCGGAGACCGCCAGGCCCCCGGTGTCCAGGACTCCGTCGCCCGACGGACGGACGGTTCCGGACGCCGCCGCCGCCGAGGACGAGGCCGCGCGGCGGGAGTACGAGGCCGTCCTGGCGGTCCTGGCCGAGAAGCCGGCCGCCTCGGGCGCGGTGCGCGAGCGCCTGGCGGAGTTGGCCCGCCGGCACTCCACTTCCCAGTGGGGCCTGCGCGCGGGGCTGAAGCTGGCCGAACTCAACGAGGCCGATCGCCTGGCGCGCGCCGCCGGTTTCGCCAGGATCGCCGAACGCGCCGCCGCGCTCGAGAAGCGGGAGCGCTTCGGGGAGGCGGCTGCGCTCTTCGAGAAGCTGCCCGCGGATCTGGCCGAAGGCGACCTGCCAGCCCGCGCGGCGGCCGAGGCCGCGGCCGTGCTGCGGCGCGCCGCCGAGCGCTACGAGGCGGTGGCGCGGCGGGCGGAGCGTTCGGTGGCCGACGGCGATCTGGCGGCGGCCATGCTCGACTACAAGCGGGTGGTGGATGAGTACGGCGTTCCGGCGGTCTGCGCGGAGGCCTCCCGGCGGCTCGGCGAGTTGGGGCGGCTGCAGGAGCAGAACGCCCAGGATCTCGCCCGGCGCCAAGCGGAGCAGCGCCGGCTCCGCGCCGATGAGGCGCTCCGCAGTGCGCTGGAGTCCGCCCGCGCCAGTCTGGTTCTGTTCCGCCATGCCCAGGCCATCGAGGCCGTCGAGGCCGCCGCCGCCGGTCCGGACCAGCCCGAGGACTCCCGGAAGCTTCTGACCGGCTACCGCGACCTGATCCGCGGCGAGCGCAAGCTGTTCGAGCTGGCCTCCCGGCGGGTGGCCGGGGGCATCCGCGAACTGAACATCACCGTTGGCGATTCCGAGGTCCTGACGGTCAAGAAGCTGGACGAGAAGGGGCTGGTGGCCGACGGCAACCAGATATCCGGAGTGGTCTTCACCTGGGAGCGGATAAGCAAGTCGTCTCCGTATCAGGCGTACCTGGCCGTCAAGAAGACCATCGACCTGACCAGCGCCGAGGAACAGATGCAGCTGGCCACCTGCGCCTTCCACCACGATCAGCCCATGGAGGTGGAGAACTGCCTGAAGGTGGCCGCCGAGCTCGACCCGGCGCAGAAGGACGCGGCCGCGGCCCAGCGGGAGCTGCTCCGGAGGGTCGAGGCCGTGCTCAAGGCGCGCCGCGAGGCCGGGGATGCCCCGCGCCGCAGGACTGCGGAGGATCCCGCGCAATGAGCTCTCCCGACAGCCAGGACCTGGCGGCGCGCCTGGCGCGCCTGGCCGCCCAGCGCAACGCCATACTCGATGCCATGGCCGGCACGGTGGTCGGCCAGGAGGCGGTCATCGATCTGATGATCGCCGCGCTCCTGGCCCGCGGGCACTGCCTGCTGGTGGGCGTCCCGGGTCTGGCCAAGACCCAGATGGCCAAGGCCCTGGCCTCCAGCCTGGACCTGTCCTTCAAACGCATCCAGTTCACGCCGGACATGATGCCCTCGGACATCACCGGCACCAACATGATTCATGACCTGCCCGGCGGCGGCCGCGAGTTCCGTTTCATGCGCGGGCCGGTCTTCGCCAACATCGTGCTGGCCGACGAGATCAACCGCACTCCGCCCAAGACCCAGGCGGCCATGCTCGAGGCCATGCAGGAACGCCAGGTCTCGGTGGCCCGGGAGACGTACCCGCTCGATCCGCCCTTCTTCGTCATCGCCACCCAGAACCCCATAGAGCAGGAGGGCACCTACGAACTGCCCGAGGCGCAGCTGGATCGCTTCATGTTCGACGTCCACGTCGACTACCCGCCGCTGGCCGAGGAGGAGAAGATTCTGGCCGCGACCAGCGCGGAGGAGCCGCCCCGCGGCCGGCCGGTGCTGACCCGCGAAGAGGTCCTGGAGGCCCAGAAGTTGGTCCGCTCCGTGGCGGTCTCCAACTACGTGATCAGCTACGCGGCCCGGATCATCCGCAGCACCAGGCCGTCGGACGAGTCCGCCCCGGCCTTCGTCCGCCAGTTCGTGGAGTGGGGCGTGGGCCCGCGCGCCGGCCAGATGCTCCTGCTGGGCGCCAAGGCGCTGGCCGCCGTCGACGGCCGGGCCGCGGTCGGCGCAGCGGACGTTCGCCGGGCGGCGGTGCCGGCGCTTCGCCACCGGGTGGTCACCAACTTCCAGGCACAGGCCGAGGGCATCGACTCGGTGGCGGTGGTCAAGCGCCTCCTCGAGACCATCCCGGAGCCCAAGGTGCCGAAGTATGGGTGAGGCCCGGGGTTCGAGGTCCAAGGTTCAGGGTTCAAGGAGGAGGCGCTGGACGCTGCTGGCGGCCTGCCTGGCGGCGGCCGTCGCCGGACTGCTCGTCGCTGGTCCCGCCCACGCCACCTGCCGCTGCGGGTCCGGGACCACAGAGATCTGCATCGTGCTGGACACCACCAGCTCCATGGACCTGATGATCGGTACGGTCAAGGAACAGCTCTACCGCCTGCTGGCCGCCCTGGAGGGCTCGGCCGAGACCCTGCGGGTCGGTGCGGTGGCCTTCCGGACCGCCGAGGGCCCCGAGTACGTCACCCGCAAGATCGATCTGTCCGAGGACCGCAAGGCACTGCTGGCCTGGATCCGGGAGGCCAAGGCCGTAGGCGGCGGCTTCGAGGCGGTTGGCGAAGGGCTGGATGCGGCTGTCAACGGCATGAGCTGGACCAAGGGGGCCAGGAAGCTGATTATCCTGGTGGGCGACGAGGGGCCCAAGGCCGACATGGAGGATCGCTGTCGGGCCCTGGCCAGGCTGGCCAAGAGCCGGGGCATCGCCGTCAGCGCCATCACCTGCTCGGACACCGCCTGGCGCTACTGGCAGCTGGCCCACAGCGACGAGTGGCAGGTTCGCAAGCGCGAGCTCGGCGAGGAGCGCGCCAAGGCCGAGTTCCAGCTCGACATCTTCCGGGACGTCGCCCGGGAGGGCGGCGGCCTGGCCGTGCCCTCCAAGGACACCCGGGAACTGCTCAAGTGGCTGCTGGTCATCGCCTCGGGCGCTCAGGACATGAGCCGGGAGGACATGAAGAAGTTCATGGACTGGGAGCCGTCCGCCGGTGCCCAACCGCCCGGCCGCGCGCCGATGATGGCCTGGCTGCGCCACTCCGGCGATTGGGCCGTGCCCCGGAACTTCGAGGCGCTGCGCTCTGCGCTGGGCCAGAAGGTGCGCCTCGACTTCGACTCCGGCGTCGAGGCCGTGTCCGCCACGGACCGGGACCTGGCCGGACGCCCGCTGCTCTACCTGTCGGGGCACGGCGAGATCGGGCTGGACGCCGGCGGCAAGGAGGCTCTCAAGCGCCACCTGTCCGGCGGCGGGTTCCTGTGGGCCGACGCCTGCTGCGGCCGCCCGGAGTTCGACGCATCGTTCCGGAAGCTCATGGCCGAGCTCTTCCCGGATGCGCGGCTGGCGCCGCTGGGCCCGGAGCACGCCGTCTTCCGCTCCGGCTACGCCATCGAGAAGCCGCGCTTCGCGGATCGGCCGCGCGCCGCCGGAACCGGTTTCACCCCCGGCCCGCCGCGACTGGAGGGCCTGACGCTCGGCGGCAGGCTGGCGGTGGTCTACTCTCCGGACTCGCTGGGGTGCGGTTGGGCCGAGTATCCGCTCGGCCGGCCGTGCCGGATGGCCGACGAGGACGCCCTGAAACTGTCCATCAACATTCTGCTTTACGCGCTGATCGGCGCCAGATAGCGGCGGGGCGTCAGCGCGCCGGGGCCGGCTTGACGGTCTCGGGACCGCCCCAGGCCGCCTCGGCGAAGGTTTCGATGTCCAGGGTCCGCGCCCCGCGCAGATTGAAGGCCAGCCCGATGAACTCGCCGCGGCGGACCTCCCTGGCCTCGGGAGGCGCGGCCGGCGCCGCCGCCGGGGCTCCGGGGACCGCGGGCCCGCCGGCCGGAGCCGGCGGAGGCGGAAGAGCCTCCAGCCAGGTCCGGGCCGCGCCCGCGGGGCGCTCTCCGGTCCAGCCGATCAGGTTGTAGCCGCGCTCCGCGAGGAAGGCCGCGCTGCGGGTCATCCGGTCGCGCCCGTCCTCGTCGGCGGCCGGCAGGTTGACGAGCAGCAGCAGCCTGCGGCGCAGCGCCGGATCGAGCAGGTCGGCGGCCGCCGTCGGGGGGTCCTCGGGCATGGTCAGGCCGCCGCAGGGGTTGAGCAGGTCGGCCCACAGCAGCGGGGACGCGCCGGCCGCGCCCTTGTCGACCTCCGCGCACAGCTCCGCGATGCGGTCGGCCAGCATCCGCCCGTTCTTGAAGCGGGTCGAGGCGGTGCGCCGGTCGGTGCGCATCCGTGGCACGAAGGCTCCTCCCAGACCCACGCCGGAGACCCGCGCGGAGCGGCCCAGCTCGCCGAGCGCGCCGCGGAAGGCGGCCAGGGCCTCCTCCGAGCGCGGGCAGGCCACCGGCTCGGAGCCGGCTGGCGGCAGGACGTTGTAGCTGACCGTCACCCGGCCGCCGTCGGCCAGGTCGGCGCCAGGGATGCGGCGGAGCAGGCTGCGCGGGGCCTCCTCGCCGGACGCTCCCCAGCGCGGGGCCGCGGTCTCCAGGCGGTAATCGCGGGCTTCGGTCAGGATCCTGCCGTCCGGCGCGGCCACCTCCACCGGAGAGCCGGAGGCCAGGAGCACGTTGCGCCCGGAAAGGTAACTGCGCTCGGTGCCGCGCAGGAAGTGGCTCTCGCCCTGGACCCAGAGGCACTCGGCCGACTGCGGCGAGCGCGCGAGCAGTTCGGGAGCCGCGCCGACCGCGTCCAGGAACCCGACCAGGCCGCCAGGGGCCGCCCCGCGCGCGAACTCCGCCAGCTCGCGGAGGTCGTTCCTGCCGCGGGCCTCGGGCAGCCGCCACAGGCCTGGTCCGGTGACCAGCAGGTGGCTCAGGCGCCAGGAGCCGAGCGAGCCCAGCAGCTCCCGGTCCGTGGCGGACAGCCGCCCGTCGAACTCAAGCGCCGCAGCCCTGAACGGATGGGCCGGCCAGTCTTCGATGCGGCAGGCGAATATCTCCGGCTCCGGGCTGTCGGTGGTGAGCCATCCCAGGGTCGAGGCCGCGGCCACGAAGCCGGCCGGGGAGCGCGAGGCCACCACCACCTCTTTGGCCGAGACCGCCAGGGAGTAGGCCCCCGGGCGGTCCGGCACGCTCACGGCGCGTTCGGCCAGCCACTTGGCCTCGGATTCGCCGGAAGGGTCGAGCAGGAAGACCGTGCCGGGTTCGAATCCCTTGGCGACCATGGCCGCGAAGGCCGACGGTTGGTGTTCCAGGGGTTTGGAACTCCGCCAGAAGCGCCAGGAGCTCTGGGGCCGGGACAGGCTCTGGCTGAGGATGGCGGTGAAGGCCGCCGCAGTGTCGGCGTCGTTGCGGCCGCCGCCGGTGACCAGGGGCCTCCGGCTCCTGGGACGGAAGTTGTCGTCGGCGTCTCCGGGCGCCAGGCGCCGGGGGCCCGGGACGACGCGCGGTCCGGACAGCTTCAGACTGTCGATCTCCACCGCGGCCGGCCCCTCCAGGCGCAGGGTGAATCGCAGCCGGCGGGCCCCGCGCAGGGCGAAGCCGACCCGCAGCGGCCGCCAGTCCGGCCCCAGCGCCCCGGCCTCCGGGGCGGCCGCGGCCAGCAGGGTCTCGGTGCCGGCCTCGTCCAGGGCCGCCACTTCCACCCGCAGGGCGGGGCGGTCGCCGGTCTCGCCGCGGGCCAGCAGCTCCAGCGTGTAGTTCTTGCCGGGGACCGCCGGGCAGTCCAGCCTGGCCAGGCGCTGGGCTCCGCGGGGGGCGGAGAGCCGGCCGCAGAGCCCGCTCCCGCCCGAGAGCGTCGAGCTGCGGAGCCTGGCGGCGGTCAGGAGCGCCCCGGTCGAGTCGCCCCCGGCCTCGAGAACGGACAGGGACAGCGCCCCCGAGGTGACCTCGGCGCGGACCCGGACGTGCAGCTGGTAGCGCCGGCCGGGTTCCAGCATCAGGACCTGGCGCGCCGCGGCCCGGCCGGTCCTGGGAAGTTCCATGCGCAGGCCTGCCCGGCCCTCCGGGGCCGAGGGGGCCTCGGTGCGCACGGCCGGGCCGGAGAGGTCCCAGGCGGCGGCCAGCGTCGTCTTGGTTCCAGCCTCCTCGAAGCCCGGATTGGTCAGCATGCGGCGCTGAGGCACGGGGCCCCGCGCGGAGATCTCGAAGAGGTCCAGGTCGTCGAGCTCGGCCCGGCCGGAGCCGTCCAGGGTCAGTTCCACGGCCGCGCGCCCGGAGGCCGGGGCGGTGAAGTCGGCCGTGAGGCGCTCCCATTCGGAGCGCCCGGCCTCGCGCGGATCGGCCGGCACGAGCTCCCACCCGTCCCAGGGCCTGGCCGATTCGAAGTCGGCGTTGGGCGGCGGCTGGACGGCGGGCACCGCCGGTCCCGGGGAGGGCTCGGCGGGACGGGCGGCCGCGGCTCCGAGGAGCAGGGCGGCGAGCACGGCCGGCAGATGGCGCATGGGCGGGATTATCGTCGCGGCGATGGGCGCTTCAAGACAGAATACCGGGGCGGCCGCCGGCCGGGCCGGGCGGACGTTGCATCCGCGCCCCCCGCCGGCTATTCTTCCGCCATGACCCGCGACGAGAAGTTCATGCGCCTGGCCCTGGCCGAGGCGCGCCAGGCCCTCCGCGAGGGCGAGGTGCCCATCGGGGCCGTGGCGGTGCGCCGGGGCGAGGTCATCGCCCGCGGCCACAACCGCCGGAACGCGCTGCGGGACCTCACCGCCCACGCCGAGATGATGTGCCTGCGGGACCTGTCGCGCCGCGAGGGCCTGGCCAAGCGGCTGACGGACGTGACCATCTACTCGACCCTGGAGCCCTGCGCGATGTGCTCCGGCGCCATGATCCACCACCGCGTGGGCCGCTGCGTCTGGGGCGAGCGCGACACCCTGCTCGGGGCCATCGACAAGATCGAGGCCGAGCTGCTGGTGCGCCTCGCGGAGCTGCGCGTCGCCGACAAGCTGG
>JAKLIU010000082.1 GCA_022709445.1 Spirochaetota bacterium
CCATGCGGTCGAACATTCTGGCGAAGGTATTCCCGAGGAGCAGCGCGAAGCTGGTGCCTTCCGAGAACAGGCTGAAGCTCCTGATGACCACGATGGCCGCGCCGATCAGGATGCCGTAGGCCCACTGTGCGCCCTTCTTCTTGGGGCCGGATACCGGATCCGTGGCCATGAACACCGTGACGAACAGGAAGCTGCCCGCGAGCAGGCTCTGCGGCGGCAAGGCTCCCGGGATTCCGGCGAACCACAGCGCCGAGCAGAGCGCCGCGCCGGACAGGATGGTGGACAGCATGAGCCGCCACTGGGCCGTCTTGGTCGCCACCAGGTAGATCGCGGCCGCCGCGATCAGGATGGAACTGGTCTCGCCTATGGTCCCGGTACGAGTGCCCAGGAGCAGGTCCAGCACGGGGACCGTCCCGCCGGTGCGCATGAGCGCCAGGGGCGTGGCGGCGGTGAGCGCGTCAGGGGTGCCGAAGAGGCTGCCCGCGGCCGCGCCAAAGCCGCCGGGCGCGTAGAAGGATACGCCCATGAGCGAGGCGAAGGAGATGTAGGCGAAGAGACGTCCCGCGATGGCCGGGTTGAACACGTTGCGGCCGAAGCCTCCGTACACTTCCTTGGCCATGAACACGGCGAAGGCGGCTCCGATGGCGACCACCCAGAGCGGGACGGCCGGCGGCATGGACAGGGCCAGCAGGGTCCCGGTGACCAGCACCGCCTCGCTCACCTTGCCGCCCTTTTTCCGCTCGAACAGGTACTCGACCAGGGTGCCGACGCCCAGGGACACCAGCAGCACCGCCAGCACCCGCGGTCCGTAGAGCCATACCGAGAGGGCGGCGATGGGCGCGAGCGAGTACAGGACCCGCCGCATCATCAGTTGTTTCTGGAACACGTGGAGCTCCTTGGAGGGTCGCGGGGGGCGGGCCGTGGGATGGCCCGTTTCCCGGATCACCAAATTATATTGCATTACCTGAATATGGCAAGCCATGGCTCGACCGCGGGACGGCCGCGCGCTAGGATTACAGGCAGGAGGGCCACCATGCGCAGTGCCCACAGGCTTCCGTCCCGCCTCCCCTTGGTTCTGGCGTCTGTCGTCGCGCTGACCGCATGCGTCCGGCAGGGTGATCCCGGCGGCGTCGCGGGCAAGCATCCGGATGTAGATGGCGAGGCGGTCCTGGCCACGGTGGCTGAACTGGCGTCCCCGGCCTACGCCGGGCGGGCGGCGGGCAGCGAGGGCGGTGCTGCGGCCAGGGAGTGGCTGTCCGGGCGCCTGGCGCTGGCCGGGCTCGATGTCCGGCAGATGCCCTTCCCCGAGCGCGTCGCGCGCAACGTCGCCGAGGCCAGGCTGGAACTGGATGGCCTGCCCGGCGGCACGCGGGTCTTCGCTTGGCGCGAGGACTACCGCGAGGTGGTCCGGGGCGGCTTCGACGGCGGCGAGGCGCGCGGCACGCTGGTAGCCTGGGAGGATCTCGCCGGGGCGGCCCCTCCCGCCGGCTGCGTGCTCCTCCTGCCCGGCACCGCGTACAGACCGGATGGCATGGGCGCGTACGCCGACGCCGGCGTGGCGGGCGTGCTGGTGGAACTGCCGGCTGGCACTGTCGAGGTCCGGCCGCTCTGGCCCGGACACCCGGGCGGCACCTTGGTCGAGGTCCGCCGTGACCTCGTCGTCCTGGCCCTCTCCAGTCCGGCATACGCCGAGCTCCTGGGCCTGGCGCGTGCCGGCGGCGGGACCGCGCCGATCGTGGACATGGCCAGCCCGGTGCGCTTCCAGGACGTCAGCTGCGTGAACCTGATCGCGGAGTGGAACGGGGACGGCGGGGACTTCGAGCCTCGCTTCGCCTTCATGGCGCACTACGACCACGTGGGCACCGACCAGGACGGCAACTTCTTCCCGGGCGCGCTGGACAACGCCAGCGGCGCAGCTCTGGTCCTGGAGCTGGCCCGCGCCTTCGCGGCCGACGGACGGAAGGCTGACGTGGCCTTCATCCTGACCGACGGCGAGGAGGTGGGGCTGTCGGGCGCGGCGCACATCGCCTTGGCCCCGCCATTTCCCCTGTACGACCTGACCGTGGTCAACCTGGACATGATCGGTTCGTCGGGCGGGACTCCGGTATCGGTCTACTCCAACGGGGACCGCCCGGGCCTGGCCCTGGCCGACGAGCTGGTGGCCGTGCTGGAGGCCGCGGGCCTGGAGGCGGTCTCCGAGTACCCGGTGCCCAACGTGGACCACGCCCCGCTGGTCGGCCGCGGCGCGATAGCGGCCACCATCTGCGAGTACGACACCGCGGCCTACCACACCAAGCGGGACGCGCCGTCCGGCCTGTCGGCGGCGGAGCTCGACGCGGTGGGCGACGCGCTCTACGCCTTCGCGCTCGGGAAGCTGGCCGGGGGGGGCTGAGCCGGCGCTGTTACAGGTACTTGTCCCAGAGGAAGACGCGATGCTCGCGCAGCAGGCCCAGGCCGAGGGCCTCGGCGAGCGCGCAGGATTCCTCACGGAAGTCCCAGCAGTTCCACTGGGGCTCGACGCCCCTCATCACGCATGCGGCGATGAAGGCCTGCGCGACACGGCGCCCCAAGCCCTGCCGCCTGCAGGATTCTTCGGTTTCTATGTCGATTTCCGCGTGCCCCTGCCTGACCAGGCCGCGGCATTCGCTCGCCACCCGGCCGTCGAGCTCCACCCGCGCCGACAGGAAGCCCGGTTTCCACTCGACGACGACACGCGGATCGGCCGCCGCCGAGCCGGCGGTCCGAAGCGGGGAATCCGGCGAGAGGCGGTACAGCCTCCGGTTCATGATGGCGCTCTTGCCGTCGGGCGAAAGGGCCGTGACCAGGGCGGCCCATCCTTCGTGCATCCAGAACGCCTCGATGCATTCCGTCGCGGAACCTTCATGCAGCACCCCGGAGAGCGCCTCAATGAAGGAAGCCGATGGCCGCCCGCCGAGGTAGAGGAAACCTTCGTCCGGCATGATGCATGCGCTGGCCGGGCCGTTCCCGCCATCGGCATCGCCGGATACGAAGACCCTGCCCGGCAGGCTCCCGTCCAGCACCGACCCGAAGTGCGCCTGCTGGAAGTCGAACGCGTCGAAGAGCCGCTCGACCGACGCGTATGATGCCGACGGGAGGCGCCTGATCGCCGCCGTCACCGGGGAATGCCGGCCGGTATCCTGATGGCGAACCGGCAGCGGTCGCTTCCCGCGAGCACCGATTCCAGGACCGCCACCTCCGTGTCGACGCCGAACACCGCGTCGAAGCGGACCTTCTCGTAGCCTGCCGAGCACGCGCACCATGCGGGCGGAACCGCGGATCCCGCCTCCGTGATCGCGGACGCGGCCATGGGGCAGTGGCAGGCCAGGCGGCGTTTCTCGAGCGTATCCGTCGATTTCAGGAAGCGGTCCGGGTCGTAGGGTATCTTGGTGGCGAAGACCATGCCGCCCTCCCGGACGCCGCCCTGCACTTCGGGGTTGTCCCTCACGTACTCGACCACCGGCCGCGTGATCCGCTGTTCGTACCAGAGCGTGCCGTCCTCGGCGTGCCGCGAGAGTTCCTCGACCTGGCGCGCGTGGTAATCGGCCAGCCAGGCGTCCACCGAGCCCAGCTCCAGGAAGCGGTCGCGCTCTGCGGAGAAGGCGGTGATGGGGATGCCGTGCACGTTGCAGGTCATGACCCGGCGGGCGCGCTCCGGGCCCAGTTCCGCCTCCAGCGCCTCGACGAAGGCCTTCGTGGCCGCCGGGTAGGTCTCGGGGGCCGCGCCCGCCGGAGGGACGGACACGCCCGTCATGACGCGGTCCCGGACGGCCGCGCCTTCCAGGTCGCCCAGCCTCGCGGCCATGGCCGGCAGCACGCCGATGGGCAACAGGTAGGCCAGGAGCCGTATCGCGAGGTTTTCCTCGCGGGAGGTGGCGAAGTAGCGGGCCAGGGCCATGATGGCCTCCTGCACCGACTTGCCAGCGTCCACCAGGGCGGCCACACGGGATTCAACCACGGACCGGACCGGTTGTTCCAGGCTGGCGCCTCGCGCGATCAAGTCAGCCTCCAAAGCCCGCACCTGCGCGACGGCGCCCTCGACGCCATCGGGCGCAAGGCCCCGGGCTGCGCAACGCTCGCGATATTCCTTCTCGAACTTCATGATCCCTCCATCCGGCGCATGCCGCCCGTGACGGGAGGATTGTATCACGTGTTTGCGCCGCGCGGCGGATTCTGGTATAGATAACAGCATATTTTCCGGAGGTCACCCGTGAGACAGAGCGCCATCCGTTTCGATTCCCTTGAGCGCATCCCCGAGCGCGTCCTGTACGAGGCCTTCCTGGACGCGTTTTCCGATTACGAGATACCGATCACCGCGACCCTGGACGACTTCCTGGCCATGCACCGGAGGCGGGGCATCTCGTACGAGGCAAGCGTGGGCGCCTTCGACGACTCGGCCGGCGGCAAGCTCGCGGCCTTCATCTTCAACGGCGACGGCCGCTGGATGGGCGGGCGCTGCGCCTACGACGGCGGCACCGGGGTATCCCCGACCCATCGCGGCCGGGGGCTCTCGAAAGCCCTCGCCGGGGAGGCCGGCGGGCGGCTGCGGGAAGCAGGCTTCGATCGCTGGCTGCTGGAAGTGCTCGTGGGCAACGACAAGGCGATACGGACCTACCAGGGCGCGGGCTTCAGGACGACCAGGCGATTTTCCTGTCCCGAGGGGGCCATCCCCGACGCGCCGGGCAGGGCCCCCGGCGCCGCGGCGCGGACCCGCGTCGCCATACGGGACCTGGGCCACCATGATACGGCCCGGTTCGCCGCCTGGCGCTCCTGGGAACCCTCATGGCAGAATTCCGACGAGTCCGCGCGGAGGACTCCCGAAACCCTGATCGCGCTGGGCGCGTACCGGGATGGCGCGTCCGGACCCGCCGGCTTCATCCTGGCCACCGAAAAGGGCAGCGTCTTCCAGCTGGCCGTGGCTCCCGGGGAGCGCCGGCGGGGCGTGGGCAGGACCCTGATCCTGGCCCTGGCTGCCCGGACGCCGGGCGGCGCGGTGCGCTGCATCAACGTGCAGTCCGACGATGCGGCGACCCTCGGCCTCCTGTCGTCACTGGGGCTGGAAAGCCGCCACGACCAGTGGGAGATGGCGTTGGAGCTCCGGCCGTCCGGGCCGGATATAGTGAATGAACAATAACAATACCCGTTAATGGCTTTCGGCCATGCGGCGCACTATACTCTACCGTGGAACGGCCGCGGGGCCGCCACGGGAGGCCGGGCATGGGTGTCAGCCTGAAACTGAGGGTAACCCTCATCCAGCTGGGCTGCGGCCTGTTCTTCACCGCCCTGTCCGCCGGAACACTCGGCGTCCTGAGCCGGAACAGGGAGTTCTCCGACCTGCATGACCGGGCCGCGGCGGAGCTGTTCCACATAAGCGGCAAGGTGGGGGCCCTGATCGAGGAAACCATGCGCGACATCGATCTCCTCTCTTCCGTGCCGGCGGTGCTCGACAGGGACGATGCCGGGTTCACCAGCTTCATCGGGGCGGACGAGCGGACGTTCAGCTACCGGCAGGGACCGGCCGAGCTGGGAATCGTCGCACTGTTCGCCGCGTACAGGGCGAGCCATCCCGGGGTTTCGGCGGTATACATGGGCAGGGAGAACGGAACCTTCGTGCGCTCCCACCCGCGCACCAGCCCCACCGATTATGACCCCCGGCTACGGCCATGGTACATGGCCGCGCTGGCATCGCCGGACCGGACAGTCGTCACTGAACCGTACGCGTCGGTGACCAACGACGACATCAACATCGGCGTGGTCCGGGCCCTGACCGACGGTACCGGCGCGCCTTTCGGGGTCCTGGGCATCGACCTGACCCTGTCCAGCCTGTCATCCTATCTCGCCGGTTCCGTCTCCCTGGACGACAGCTCGCTCCTTCTGGTGGACGGCACGGGCAAGGTGCTGGCGAATTCCGACGGCACGTACCTCTTCAGGCCCCTGGACGAGAGCGGCCTCCCCTTCAGCGCGGTGGCCAATGCGTTCGGGCTGGGGTATTTCAGCGCCCCATACCGGGGAACGAGGAGCGTCGTCTTCGTCCACCCGGTATCCGTGGCCGGCTGGTATTCGGTGCTCCGGGTTGCCGAACGATCGGTCATGGCGCGGGTGATCAAGACCGCCCTTGAGGTGATACTCATTTCCTCCGGGGCGATCGCGCTCCTGGTCCTGGTCAACGCGGCCGCGCTCGGCGCGTTGGTCCTGCGTCCCGTCGCGAGCCTGGAGCGGGAGGTGGCACGGATCGCCGGTGCCGCCGACTGGAAGCTGCGCGTGCCCGGGGTCGCCGGGACCCCGGAGCTGGAGAGCCTGTCCCGAGCCTTCAACAAGGCCCTGGATGCGGTGGAGGAATACTCCGACGGCCGGGACAGGGCCCTCCAGGAACTCGAGCTGTCGCACCAGGGGCTGGAGCGCAAGGTGGCCGAACGGACCGCCAGCCTGCTTGAGGCCAAGGAACGGGCGGAACAGGCGGACAGGGTCAAGTCGGCTTTCATGGCCACCATGTCGCACGAGCTCAGGACGCCGCTCAACTCCATCCTGGGCTTCACGGGCATCATCGCCCAGAAACTGGCCGGTCCCCTGAACGCGGAACAGGAGAAGCAGATAGGCATGGTGCAGGGCAGCGCGCGCCACCTGCTTTCCCTGATCAACGACGTGCTCGACATTTCCAAGATAGAGGCCGGGCAGCTGAACGTCTCCATCGAGCGCGTCGATTGCGCCGAATCCGTGCTCCAGGCCATGGACCTGGTCCGTCCTGCGGCCGAGGCCAAGGGCCTGTCGTTGACCGGGGAACTGCCCGACGGCCTGCCCCACGCACTGGCCGACCGCAGGCGGCTCGGCCAGATATTGCTCAACCTGCTCTCCAACGCGGTCAAGTTCACCGAGCACGGAGTGGTCCGCGTCTCCGCCCGCGCGTCCGGAGGCGCGGTCTTGATCGAGGTCGCGGATACCGGCATAGGGATACGCGAAGCCGACCGCGAAAAACTGTTCAAGCCGTTCAGTCAGGTGGACGACGGCACGGCGAGGAAGTACGAGGGTACCGGGCTGGGCCTGTCCATCTGCAAGCGCCTGGCGGAGCTGATGGGCGGCGGCATAGAGCTGGACAGCCGGTTCGGGAAGGGCACCACCGTGACGGTGCGCTTCCCCGCCACCGATGGGGGGCAGCCATGAGGCCCAGGATCCTGGTCATCGAGGACAACGCGCAGAACATGTACCTCGTTCGCTACCTGCTGGAGATGAACGGCTGCGAGGTGGCCGGCGCGGAAGACGGGCCCACGGGAATCGCCTTGGCGTCCGGCATGTCGCCGGACGTGATTCTCCTGGACATACAGATTCCCGTGATGGACGGTTACGCGGTCGCCAAGGCCCTGCGCGCCAACCCGGCGCTGGACGCGGTGCCCATCGTCGCCGTCACCTCCTACGCCATGGCGGGAGACCGCGAGCGCATCCTCGCCGCGGGAGCGGACGACTACATCGAGAAGCCCATCGACCCGGCCCGCTTCCCGTCCCAGGTCCTGGCGCACGTACCCCGCTCCTCGGGCGGGATGAAGGAGGATGCCCGGTGAAGACCGTGCTGATCGTGGATGACGTGGAGGCCAACCGCTACCTGCTCGCCTCCCTGTTCGGGGCCAGGGGGTTCGGCACCGTCTGCGCGAAAAACGGCATCGAGGCGCTGCTGGCCCTGCCCGGACCGGACCTCGTCATCTCGGACATACTCATGCCCGAGATGGACGGCTACGAACTCTGCCGCAAGGTACGGGCCGACCCCCGCACGCGTGATCTTCCCTTCATTTTCTACACGGCCACGTACACCGGCGACACGGACCGGCGCTTCGCCCTGGAACTTGGCGCGGACATGTTCATCATAAAACCCGCCGAGCCCGAGGCCCTGCTCGCGGTGGCGGAGCGGATCCTGTCCCGGGAACTGCCCTCGACGCGCGAGGGCGCGGATGGCCTGGCTCGCGAGGGCGTTTTCGCGGAGATCGACCGCGGCATGGACGATACCGCGTTCATATTCCGCCATGAGCGGGCCATCGCGCACAAGCTGGACGAGAAGCTGCACGAGCTGGACGTGACCAACGCCCTCCTGGAC